>NZ_JBACFR010000227.1:0-4443 GCF_056262345.1 Homoserinimonas sp. | reverse complement strand
GGCGGGGTGACGCGCGCGTCGGCTTCGGCGCGCCGACTTCTCACGGCGAGCGGCGCTATCGTCACGCCTGTTGTGCGCCTGCTCTGGCGCGGAATCGGGCCGGTGCTCAAGGTTGTCACGGGGCTGGGATGGCTCGTCATTGCCCTTGGGGTGCTCTCGCTCGTTCTCAGCCTGATTTTTGGCTGGCAGGAGTTTATGTACCTGGCAACGGTGCTCCTCGCTGCGCTGCTCGTGAGCACGCTCTTTCTCGTGGGCCGCTCCTCTTTTGGGGTGTTCATTGAGCTGAACCCTCGCCGCGTTGTTGTCGGAGACCGGGCGATGGGCCGCATGGTGGTGACCAACACGGGGGAGCGAGCGCTGCCGCCGACCCGCATGGAGCTGCCCGTGGGTCGCGGGCTTGCCGAGTTTCAGCTTCCCGGCATGAAGGCGGGGGAGGAGCACGAAGAGTTGTTCGCCGTCCCCACCCACAAACGTGCCGTCATCGTCGCTGGCCCCGCCGAATCGGTGCGAGGAGACCAGCTCGGCCTGCTGCGCCGCGCACAGAAGTGGGCCGACCCTGTTGACCTGTTCGTGCATCCGCGCACCGTGCGCCTCGTGCCGTCGGCCGCGGGGCTCGTGCGCGACCTCGAGGGCCAGGTCTCTAAGAAGATCACCAACAACGACATCGCTTTTCATGCCCTTCGCCCTTATGTTCCAGGCGACGACCGCCGCTACGTTCACTGGAGAACCTCCGCGCGCATCGGCCAGCTCATGGTGCGGCAGTTCGAGGAGACACGGCGCTCGCAGGTCACCATGATTCATGCCTCGCGCAGCGATCTCTACGCAACAGAAGACGAGTTCGAGCTTGCGATATCGGTGACGGCGTCGATCGCCGCTCAGATCATCCGCGATGGCACTCAAATGAACGTCGTGAGCGAATCCGGCATGTGGCGCACCCAGACAGTGACCTCCATGATGGATGCGTCGTGCCGCATCGAGCCCGGCGGCCGCGAATTCCCCACCCTGCGCGAGTTTGCGCGAGAGCGCACTCGACGGCTGCCAGCCCCCAGCGTGGTGATGATTGTGGGCGGTTCGGGAATGACCATCGCCGATTTCAGGAGCATCCAGTCCCTGTTCGGGCAGGATACGAGCCAGGTGGGGTTCCGCGTGGTCCACGGTTCTGAGCCCAAAATCTCCGTTGTTGCAGGGCTCACCATGATCACGATCGGCGACCTGGCTGATCTGCCTCCGCTCATCAGGGGGCTCGGACGATGACGGACAACACCAGAGCTGAGCAGGCGGCGCAGAGGCGAGCCGCTCAGAAGCTGCGCATGCCCACCCCGCGCGTCTGGGCAGATATTGCGGTGCTGCTCACCCTCGCAGTGATCGGCCTCGTCGGCTTTCAGCCATCGTTCGGCGGGTACAGCTTCTTGCTTCCCGCCCTCGGCGGGCTTGCCGTCGGCGCGGCCAGCGGCATCGTCGCCTCGATGTATCGACTCACCCTCGTGCCCACCATCCTCGTGGCGCTCGTGGCCTACTTTCTCCTCGGGACAGTGCTCGCGGTGCCCCAGCAGGCATTCCTCGGGGTGCTGCCGAGCCTGCAGTCCCTCACGAGCCTCGCGGTGGGTGCCGTCTTCGGGTGGGCGGACATCGTCACCCTCAGCACGCCGGTGGGGGCGCCCCAGTACATTCCGGTCGTGCCGTATGTGGCCACCTGGCTGGTCGCTCTCGTTTCGGTTTCGCTGGCAACTCGATGGCTTTCGGCTCGGCCCCGCACCGCCTGGCGCTTTGGAGTTGCCCTCATCGGCCCGATCGCCATTTATCTGGCGAGCATCCTCATCGGCACAGAAGATCCTTTTCAGGCAGGGATCCGCGGCGTCACCTTTGGCGTGCTTGCCCTCATCTGGTTGGGCTGGCGGCACCAGTCGGCAGGCTCGGTATCGGAGGAGGCCTCGCGCAGGCTTCGTGCCCGCAAGCTCACGGGAACCGCCGTGGTGATCGTCGGCGCCGTGCTTCTCGGTGGCGGCGCAGGGTTCTGGATGGCCCCCGCCCAGGACGAACGTTTCGTTCTGCGTGACGAGATCGAACCACCGTTCGATCCGCTGCAGTACCCCAGCCCTCTCTCGGGCTTTCGTCACTACACCAAGCAGGTCACCGACGACGTGCTGTTCACGGTAGACGGCCTGCGCAACGGCGATGTCATCCGGCTCGCAACGCTCGATTCATTCAACGGCAAGCTGTGGAATGTCACAGGGGCCGACGCCAGCACGGGCGGTTCGGGTTCATTCAGGCTCGTTGGTCGCTCGCTGCCCGAGCAGACCTTCGTCACGCCGGATGCTCGGCGCAATGTTGTCTTCACGATCGCCGATTATGCCGATGTGTGGGTTCCGAGCGTCGGCTACCCCGAATCCCTCGATTTCATCGACGGGGCTGCGAGCGGGGCCACGGATGACCTGCGCTACAACGGCTCGACCGGCACCGCCGTGCTCACGTCGGGGCTGCGCGAGGGCGACAGCTACACGATCGACGCCACAGTGCAGAGCGTGGTCACGGCCGCCGACCTCGCCGAGGTTCCCATCGCGAGCGTCGAGCTTCCCCCTGTTGAGGGGTCTCCGGATGTCGTCACGTCGAAGGCGCAGGAATATGCCGCCTCGGCATCCTCTCCTGCCGGTCAGCTTGAGGCAATTCGCATCGCGTTGGCGACCCAGGGGTTCCTGAGCCACGGGCGTGCCTCCGATTCTGTTGCCTCGCGGGCCGGGCACGGTGCCGACCGCATCGTCGACCTTCTTGAGCGCAATCAGATGGTGGGCGATCAGGAGCAGTATGCGTCTGCTTTCGCCCTCATGGCACGCAGCTTTGGCTACCCGGCTCGCGTGGTCATGGGGTTTGCCCCTGAGATCGCCGATGGCCAAGCGGTCGAGGTCACGGGCGACGATGTGACGGCCTGGGTCGAGGTTGCCTTCGACGATGTCGGCTGGGTTGCCTTCAACCCCACGCCCGACGAGACCGACATCCCCCAGGATCAGACGCCGAAGCCGCAGAGCGAACCGCAGCCCCAGGTTCGTCAGCCGCCGCGCGCTGACACCGATGACGAAGACCTTCTTTCGCCGGTGGAGCTCGAAGAGACCGACGAAGACGACGAGGGCGCCTGGTTCATCCTTCCCGGATGGGTCTATGTGCTCGGCCTGAGCATCCTGATTCCGCTCGCGCTGCTCTTTATCCCCATGTTCGTTGTGGGCTTCATCAAGGCGCGCCGGGCGAGACTCCGGCGCTCCGCCCCGCCGCATCACAGCGTTGCCGGTGCGTGGGAAGAGCTTGTAGACCAGTTCTCCGAGCTTGGCTACGACGTTCCTGCTGCGACGACCCGTACCGGAGTCGCGGCACACCTCGAAGACCAGGTGGCGGGGGAGCGGCTGGTGCCGCTGAGCTCGCTGGCAACAGCAACGGATGAGGCGGTGTTCTCTGGTCAAGAGATCAGCGCTGAGCGCAGCGAGGCGGCGTGGAGCGAGGCGCAGGCCGCAGTTGAGGCAGGCCGCCGCGGGCTGAACCGAACGCGACTCTTTGTTGCCCGCTACCGCATCCGCTCCGCCCGCGACTGGGCAAAGCGAATCTCGACGAAGAAGACGGGCGAGAACGGCACCGGTTGACGAGGCCGAGTCACGCCGGTGGGGTAGCATGACTCGCTGAACGAACATGAGGGGAGTCCACAAAATGTCACCAGACGACGGATTCCTCGCGCCGCCTCCCGGCCTTGTTCCCTCGGCCAAGCCGAGCGAACCCGCAGCGGAGCCGGTTGCCGCCACGGACTTCATCAGTCTTCCTCCCGGCGTCTCGCTACCGGCGCTCGACTCCGAAACCCTGCGGGTGGATAATTCCCGGCGGGTTCGCGCCGAGCGAGAAGACCCGGCGACCCCCACGTTCGTTCCCATGGTCGCTCCCGGCCTGCCCGCCGCCGTGTTTGCGCCCGTCGACGAGGAGACGAGCTTCGCCGAGGTCCCGCGGGCTGCCCCGGAGTGGCGCATCGGACTGCCCGGCGGCGGCCAGGTGCTGCTGGAGCGCACAGCTCTGATCGGCAGGGCTCCCGCCGTCAACTCGCTCTGGCCCGACGCCCAGCTCGTTGCCGTTATCGACCCCGTTAAATCGGTGTCCAAGACCCATGCCGCTCTCGAGGTTGCAGCGGATGGGTCGCTCTGGGTGCACGACCTCAATTCCACGAACGGCGTTTCGGTGAGCCACAACCATGGCGAGGAGTTCGCGGTCATCCCCGACGAGCGTGTATCGATCGCTGATGGCACCGTGGTGTACCTCGGAGAGTTCGAGCTAACGGTGCTCGGCGCAGCGGGCAAGGCCTGAGCCGAAGTAGACTGTCACGATTGAGCGCATGCCTATTCGTGCGCTCGGATTCGTAGAGAAAGGCATCACTGTGGGCAGAACGCTGGCAGAAAAAGTCTGGGACGACCACGT
>NZ_JBACFR010000226.1:0-15458 GCF_056262345.1 Homoserinimonas sp. | reverse complement strand
AGGGGCGCGGCGAGCGGGCTTGGGGCGCGGCGACGGCAGCCCCGCGAGGCAGCTCCGCGACGGCAGCCCCACGCGGCAGCTACGCTCCCGAGTAACGCCCCCCACTGAGGTCGAAAACCTGACCGGTCGTGTAGCTGCACTCTTCCGACAGCAGCCACGCGGCAAGTGCCGCGAACTCGGGCGGGTAGCCGACGCGGCCCATCGGCACCCGGGAGAGCAGCATGGCGTTGCGCTCGGGGCTGAGGTCGGCCAGCAGCGGTGTCTCGAACATCGAAGGCGCGACCGCGTTGATGACTATGCCCGCATCCGCTGTCTCCTTCGCCACCGATTTGACCAGGCCGATGACGGCAGCCTTCGACGCCGAGTATGCCGTCATTGAGGCATTGCCCTCCCGCCCGGCGATGGAGGAGAGAACGGCGATGCGACCGTAGCCCTGCGCCCTCATCACGGGAACCACGGCGCGCAGGCCGTAGAAGCAGGAGTCGAGGTTGATATGGAGTGCTCGCGACCAGCCTTCGAGGGGCACCTGTTCGACGGGGCATTCTGGCCCTTGGGAGCCGTGGCTCATGAGCAGGCTGTCGAGCCGCCCGTAGCGCTCGATCACGCGGTCGATCACGGTGACCCACTGCTCGGGGTCGGTGACGTCGAGCCGCAGTTGCGCAGTCGTGTCCTCGAATACGTCGTCGCTGTAGGCCAGGTCCGTCGACACTACGACGGCGCCCTCCGCATGCAGCCTGCGAGCAGCGCTGCCCCCGAGCCCGCCCGCTGCGCCCGTAACGAGAACTACTCGCCCGTCGTAGCGAGCCGGCCACGGCGTAGAGCCCACGCGCGGGTCCAGTGGTTCAGCGGCGCTCATCGCGGCACGTCCACGAACTGCTTGGTGTCGAGGGATGCTTCGATAGCCACCGCGACGGCGAGCGAGTTGAATCCATCGAGCGCTGAGCTAATGGGTGCCGCCTCCCCGCGGATCACGTCAGCGAAGTGCTCAAGCTGGCTCGTGTAGGGGTTGGCTTCTACCCTGGGCAGGGTTGAGGTCGTTATCGGCTGCTGCCAATGGTTGGCGCCGTCGTGGCGGTAGACGGTGAGCGACGGCAGAGCGATGGATGCTTCGGTGCCAGCGATGAAATAGGTGTCGCCGGGCGGCGGGGTGGGAAAGTAGGCGCCGTATCCCGACGTGAGATCCCAGCACCAGGGCGAGGCTGCCGCATCGCTCATGGTCGCGGTGCCGATGGCGCCGTTGGCGAAGCGCAGTAGCACTCCGCCGGTGTCGGCGACTTCTTGCTCGCGAATCTCGGACGAGCCCATTGCCGCGACGGAGTCGATGTCTCCGACGAGATAGCGGATGGCGTCGATGTCATGGATGAGGTTGATGAAGAGTGGGCCGCTGCCTTTGCGGGTGCGCCATTCGACTTCGTAGTATTCGTCGTGCTTGCGCCAGGTGCTGAGAATGCCGATCGAGACGATCCGGCCTATTCCTCCTTCGGAGATGAAGGCGCGGGCGGCAGCGATGTCGGGCGCGTAGCGGCGCTGATGGCCGACGAGGACGGGAATGTCGTATTCCGTGGAGGCCTCGAGAATGCGGCGGCCGTCCTCGAGGGTGCCAGCGATGGGCTTTTCGACGAGTACTGCGATGCCCCGCTTGATTGCGGCGATCGTCGCGTCGGCGTGCATCACATTGGGCAGGGCAACGATGACGGCGGCGACGCCGGCGTTCTGGAGCATGTCCATGTAGTCGGCGTAGTGGGGGACGCCGAGCTCGGCGGCGAGCGTTGCCGCTGCGGGGGCGGGGTCGGCAATCGCCGCGAGTTCCACTCCCTTGGCGACTCCGAGGTACTTGGCGTGTTCTTTGCCGATGAGTCCCGCGCCGATGAGTCCGACCTTGATGGGTGCCTGCATTCTGTTCCTTCGCTTCGTTGCTGGTGGTTCAGACCAAGTCGTCTGCGGTAGCTCTGCGCCTGGATTATTCCGGGGCGTACGCAGTCGATTTTTTGTCGATGGTGCAAATCTGCACCACGTCCCCTACTGTATTGGAATACCGTTCCAAATTCGAAGGTGAAGAAATGGTTCCGACGCTTGGCCTTGGGGTCGCGCCACTGAGCGCTATCACGGCGACCCCTGAGTCGTTCATCCGAGATGCCCACGCTGCGGGGTTTAGCTCGGTCGGATTGCGGCTTATGCCGGTATCGGCGACCGACGCGCCGTTCTCCCTCGATCTTCAGTCACGCGAGTTTGCCCGCGTTAAAGAAGCCCTGGCCGACACCGGCCTTGAGGTCGTCGACATCGAGGTTCTCTCTGTCACGAGCAGGCGCAACTCGGACGACTGGCTGCCCATGTTCGAGGCGGGGGCAGCCCTCGGTGCCTCGTTCGTGAATGTGGTCTGCGACACCCCGTCGCTCGACGAGTTTGCCGAGACCCTCGCCGCGCTCACCGCTGACGCCGCGGCGCACAACATTGTGCCCGTGCTCGAACCGGTCGCCTTTCGACCACTCAACTCGTTTGCAAAGGCGATCGAGATCGCCCGTGAGGTGGGCTGCGCCGTCGAACTCGACGCGCTGCACTACCTGCGCACAGGAGCTGAGATCGAAACGATCCGCGCCAACGCCGACATCATCCCGATCTTCCAGCTGTGCGACGCTCCCGCCGACATTGCTGAAGGCGTCGAGATCCTGAGCAGATTTGCAACCGACGGGTCCGCCACGGCGCTCGCCATTGCCGAGGCGCGGGCCTACCGTCTGCTCCCTGGCCAGGGGGCTGCGCCCATCCGGGAACTGCTCGACGTGCTGGCCGACACCGTGCGGGTGAGCGTGGAGATCCCCAACACTCCCCTGCGTGGCGATAAGGGCAGCGGTGAGTATTTGGCTCTTCTGCACGACGCATCGGCGCGGTACCTCACCTCCGCGCCTGTGTAACGCCCGGGGCATTTGCCCCGAGGCCGAGGCGCCCAGCGCCATCCCACCATCCCCTAACCAGCACCACCACGAGTACCCCATTGCAAAGGAGCGATTCGCTGTGACCGAGAACCCCGAAGTCGAACAGTCAGAGGCGGTGACACCCTATGAACCGCGCATCCTGAGCTGGCTTTCTCGCGTAGAGATCACCCTCGCTGCGATCTTCTTGTTCACAATGTTTGTGGGCGTGCTGTGGCAGGTCGTTGGCCGCTATGTGCACGAGCTCAACTGGGCGGGAGCGGGCGAGATTGCCCGCTACTCGCTAGTGGGGCTCACGTTCATCATGGTGGGCTATCTCATCGGCAAGAACGGCCAGATCACCGTCGAGGTCATTGACAACATCGTCAAGAGCCGCAGGGGCACGTTCATCGTGCGGTTGGCCGCCGCCGTGCTCCTCAGTGCGATCTGCACGATCATGCTGCTCGAAGCATGGACGCTCTTCAGCACCGGCTTCTCTCGCACCACGACCGTGCTGCAGATTCCACTCGGCTACATGTTCCTGTTCCCCCTGATCGGGTTCTTCTCTGGAACGGTTCGCGCGATCGTCAAGATCTTCACCGCGAATCGCAACGAGAAGGACGCCCTGACCTTCGACGAAGTGGAGGCCTGAGCATGTCGGTCGGCCTGATTGCCCTCGGTATTTTGATCCTGCTATTCCTGCGGGTCCCTGTCGCGTTCTCCATCATGGGGCCGTGCGCGGTCTACTTCATCCTCAACGGATACTCGTCGGGTCTCGCGCTCAAGACAGTCTTTGACGCTGTCAACAGCTTCCCGTTGCTCGCCGTGCCGCTGTTCATCTTCGTCGGCGTCATCGCGAACAAGCTCGGCATCGCCGAGCGGCTATTCGACTTCTGCCTCGCTGCGCTCTCGCGCGTCCGTGGCAACCTCGCCTACGTCAACGTCGCCACGAGTGTCGGCTTCGCGTGGATGAGCGGATCGGCCCTCGCCGATGCCGCGGGTCTCGGCAAGGTTCAGGTCCCCGCGATGACCAGGGCGGGTTACCCGTTCCGCTTTGCCTCCGGTCTGACCGCATCGTCGGCGCTCATCAGCCCCGTCATGCCGCCGAGCATCCCTGCCGTGATCTTTGCCTCTGTCGCAACGGTGTCGACGGGTGCGCTCTTCGCGGCATCCGTCATCCCCGCGCTCTTGATGGCACTCGGCCTCTGCCTGTACATCTTCTTCTGGGTGCGCAAGCGCCCCGAGTTCACGAGCGAACCGTTCAACGCGGCACGCCTCGGCAAGGCGTCCCTTCGGGTTATCGGCCCGCTCGGCGCTCCGGTCATCATCCTCGGTGGCATCATCGGCGGGTTCTTCACGCCGACCGAGGCCGCAGGAGTTGCGGGGCTCTACATGGTGCTGCTCGGCGTGTTCATGCGCACCATCACGTGGCGCATCCTGTGGGATGCAGCCAAGGAAACGGTGTTCCTCTGTGGCGGAATCATGATCATCATCGGTGCCGCCGGAATGCTCGGCCAGGTGCTCGCCCGCGAGCGTGTTGCCATCGCCGTCGCCGAACTGATGACCAGCATCACCGACAACCCGATCGTGTTCCTTCTTCTCGTCAACGTGCTGCTCATCATCCTCGGCATGGTCGTTGACGCGACGGCGGTCATCCTGATCACGGTTCCCGTTCTGCTCCCGGTCGCCGTGAGCTTTGGAATCGACCCGATTCACTTCGGCGTGATCATGATCGTCAACCTCATGATCGGCCTGCTCACACCGCCGGTCGGAAGCGTGCTCTACGTGATGAGCTCCGTGACGAACAAGCCGGTGGACGAGATCTTCAGAGGAATCCTGCCGTTCCTGATTCCCCTCGTATCGGTCCTGCTGATCCTGACCTTCTTCCCGGACATCACCATGATCGTCCCGAGAATGCTCGGCTACTAACCCTGCACCGCACTGCGCCGGCACTCGCTGGCGTCCCAACAAAAAGAGGAAACACTATGAGTAAGAAGATGCTCACGCGTCGCGGCGGAGCTGCCGCACTCGCTCTCACATCCGCAGCAGCGCTGCTCACCGGCTGTGCCGCAGGAGGCGCGTCGACCGGCGGAGAGACCGGCGGCGACATCAAGCTCTCATTCTCGAGCAGCCAGTCGGAATCAGTGCCCAACTACACGTGCGGGCTCGCTCTCTTCCAGGAGCGCATCGAGGCAGCAGACGTGGGAATCACCGTCGATCTGTTCCCGTCGAGCCAGCTGGGCCCCGACACCGAGCGCATCGCGTCGCTGCAGACCGGTGACTCCGACATGGATCTGCAGGAGGCCGGGCTTGCGACGGTTTACCCGCAGGTGGGCATCCTCGGAGCCGCCTATGTCTTCGATGACGTCGACCACGCCTTCGACTGGATCGACAACCACTCTGAGGAGTTCCGCACGAGCTTCAACGAGGCAACCGACGTCACCATCATCGACGGCTGGTACTACGGTTCACGCACGTTCAGCTCCAACGAGGCAATCTACGGCCCCGAGGATCTCAAGAACCAGACGATCCGTTTCCCCGACACCCCGCAGTACATGGCTAACGCCGCCGCTCTGGGCGCCAACCCCGTCGCCGTCGCCTACGAAGAGATTTACGTAGCGCTCCAGCAGGGCATTGCCGACGGTCAAGAGAACCCCGTTGTGGGCACCAAGGCCTCCAGCTATGACGAGGTTCAGAAGTATGTAGCGCTGAACAACCACCAGATCAGCATCCACTGGGTGACGATCTCGGACAAGACGCTCGACAAGATGAGCGACGAGCAGAAGGATGCCGTCTTTGAGACGGTCAAGGGCATCCGCGCCGAAAACCGCGAATGCGTCGAGAAGGAGACCGAGTCGATTCTCGACGGATGGCGCGACAACGGCCCCGTCGAGGTAATCGAAGAGGACGAGGTCGACCGCGCTGCGTTCATCAAGAGCGCAGAGTCGTACTTCAAGAACCACTTCACGGGTGACGACCTCGAGTTCTACAACTCGATCCGCGACACCGCCAAGAAGTAGCTAGCAGCACCAGTGTCGCTCGGCTGGCCGGGTTTCCTCACCGAAACCCGGCCAGCTGGGAGACATAACACCCAGATTTTTCACCCCCGCCACACCACGGAGTGCTCCATGAAGCCCATCAAGATCATCAACGGACCCAACCTCAACCTGCTCGGCCTTCGCGAGCCTCACATCTACGGTTCGACAACTCTCGCCGACGTTGAGGCACTCTGCGACTCCATTGCCGCCGAGCTGGGCGTCGCGATCGAGTTTCACCAGAGCAACCACGAGGGCGTCATCATCGACCTCGTCCAGGAGGCACGGGAGCGCTGCTCCGGCATCATCCTGAACCCGGCTGGCTTCACGTCGACCTCGATCGCGATTCTGGATTCGCTGTTGGCCTCCGACCTGCCCATCGTCGAGGTTCACGTGACAAACATCCACAAGCGCGAGGAATGGCGGCACCTGTCCTACGTGTCGAAGGCTGCAAACGCGGTAATCGCAGGCGCTGGCCCCCAGGGCTACGAGCTCGCGCTTCGCCACATGGCCAAGCTCATCTCGGCGTAATCGCCGATCAGAGAGCACTCCGTAACCACTGATGGTGGTTGCTCGGCAGAGAGAGAAGAGATAACGATGGCGGTTCGCTGGGGCATCCTGGGCACCGGTTTCATCGCTGACCTGTTCGCCAACGACATCGTGCTCGCTGGGCACGAGGTCGCGGCGGTTGGCAGCCGCAGCAGGTCATCCGCTGAGACCTTTGCACAGCGCTTCGGCATCGCTACCGCCCACGGCAGCTATGAGCTGTTGTGCGCCGACCCCAACGTCGACGTCGTCTATGTGGCGAGCCCGAATCCGTTTCACGTGGAGCATGCTCTGTTGGCAATTCGCAGCGGCAAGCATGTCTTGGTCGAAAAGCCATTCGCGATGGAACCGGATGCCGCTCTCGCCGTGATTGCGGAGGCCGCAGCACGCGGCCTCACCGTCATGGAGGCAATGTGGACCCGGTTTCTGCCCCACATGGTCCGCGCTCGGGAGATCGCGGAATCGGGCGTCATCGGTGACCTGCGCGTTGTCGAGGCCGATCTGAGCCAGGCATTCACCGTCGACGAGAATCACCGGCTCAACGACCCGGCGCTGGGCGGCGGTGCCTTGTACGACCTCGGCGTGTACGCCGTGTCGCTCGCCGTGGACTTTCTGGGGCTGCCCCACCAGTGGCAGGCGGTAGTCGCACCAGCGCCCACTCGTGTCGACGGCCAGGCTTCAATCGTTCTCGCCTTCGATGGCGGACGCCAGGCAATGCTGCACGTCGGCCTCGACCATCGCGGCCCCATGACGGCGAGCATCATCGGCACCCGCGGGCGTATCGACATCCAGTCGGCCTGGCATCGAGCCAGTTCGGTGACCGTCACTAACAACGACGGCGAAGTAGTCGAACACTTCAACCCCCCTGTGGAGAACCGAGGAATGCAGTTCGAAGCCCGCGAGTTCGAGCAGCTCATCGCTGAGCACCGTGGCGACAGCGCCGTAATGCCGCACGCCCACACCGTGGCCGTGCTCGGCGTCATCGCGGATATTCGCCATCGTTTCGCAGAGGAGCACCCGTGAGCCTCGCATCCGAGAGCCACCTGGTCGGATTGATCGGCAGTGGAATTCTGCATTCACTCACCCCGCCGCTTCACGAGCGCGAGGCCGACGAACTTGGGCTGCGCTACCTCTATAGGCCCATAGATCTCGACATCATCGGTCGCACGGGAGCGCATGCGGGAGACCTGTTGCGCTGGGGCAGAGACCTGGGTTTTACCGCCTTCAACATTACGTATCCGTGCAAACAGAGCGTCATCGGCGACCTTGACGAGCTGTCGGCAGACGCCGAGCGGCTGGGAGCCGTCAACACGGTAGTGCTTCGTGACGGGCGTTTCATCGGCCACAACACCGATCATTCTGGTTTCTCCTGGGGGCTGCGCAATGGCCTGGAGTCGGCAGACCTCTCGAAGGTCGTGCAACTCGGCGCTGGCGGGGCGGGTGCCGCCGTGGCCTATGCCCTGCTTGCTGCGGGAACGCAGCAGCTGTGGATTAGTGACCCCGATTCGGCTCAGGTTGTGGCGCTCGTCGCGACGCTCGAGCGCCTCTACCCCGACCGTCTTATCCAGGTCATCGGGGCAGAGGATCTCGACCGTGTCATGGCGGCGGCCTCGGGTCTGGTCAATGCGACCCCTATCGGCATGCACCACCATCCGGGGCTTCCCCTCGACGAGTCCCTCGTCCGCGCCCCGCTGTGGGTGGCCGATGTTGTGTATCGCCCTATCGAGACGGAGCTGCTACGGCTCGCGAAGAGCAGAGGATGCCGCGTGCTCGACGGGGGAAACATGGCCGTCGGTCAAGCGATCGACACCTTCGAACTCATCACAGGTGTGGCTCCCCACGCCGATCGCATGCGCGCCCATTTTCTCGACCTTATTGCCCGCGGACTGTGACGACCGTGGCGTTCTTCAGGAGTTTTCATACGAACGGCGATAGCCAGATCATGATCTACCCTCAGCACATAGAGGTCGTCGAGAGATGTCGCCACACGGAGTCGGGGGAGTCGTATGCTCCCGTGCGATTCGCGACGCCACGTCGACGCAGGAGGGATGCCCGATCATGAGTTCTGCCGTGCCCCGCACCTTTGCGGTAGTGGAGTTTCTCGTTGGCAAAGCCGACGGTGTTTTCTTGGGCGATATCGCCGAGGCGCTCGACCTGCCCAAGAGTGCCACGCATCGCATCGTCACCGAACTCGTTGAGCTTGGCTATGTCAAGCAGAACGAGATCGACGGGCGATATGCCCTCGGCTTGCGGCTCGTCTCGCAGGCGCTGCGTCATCTCGCGCGCATCCCCATCGTCGATCTGGCCAAGCCTCTTCTCGATCAGCTGGCGGAGAAGTCGGGGGAGCTTGCCCGACTCAGCGTTCCCGACGGCGCCAGCCTTATCTGGGTTCTCAAGACCCAGGGCGCCAAAACCGGGCTTCGCTACGATCCGGATGCTGGCCGCGAGATCAAACTGGTTCGAACCTCGAGCGGGTTGGCATGGTTGTCGACCATGTCAGACGACGAGGCAGCCGAGCGCATCTCCGCGCAGGGCTTCGACGACCTTGAGGACTACGGCCCCGAGGGAGCCACCTCACTTGAGGAGGCCCTCGCCGTGCTGGCGGAGGTGCGCAGAGACGGATTCTGTTACACCGATTCCACGTTCGAGCTGGGAACCGCGACGATCGCGGTGCCCATTACCGTCGATGAACGGTCAGCACCGGGCGTGCTCAGCATCGCGGGGCCCAGCGTTCGACTCACACGTGAGCGGGCACTCGAAATGGTTCCCCACCTCCACTACGCAGCAGAACAACTCGCCATACTCGGCTCGGCCGCAGCGCAGCCCACCCTCGGCCCGGTGGGGTAACACCACAGAAACTCGGAGATTCACGCATGAGCTCGATCGATCATTCCCCCACGCACTACGACGCGATTGTCGTAGGCGCGGGGATTGCTGGCCTTTCTGCCGCCGCCACATTCGTGGATGCCGGTTGCTCCGTTCTGCTCGTGGACAAGGCGGAGGTCCCGGGAGGCAGCTCCGCGATGAGCGGGGGATGGTTCGCCTTCTCGGGCACGCACGAGCAGCAACGCGACGGGGTAGACGACAGCGCGGAGGCGTTTGTCGCCGACATGCGCGAGACCGGTGAGGGCCGCACCGACGAGGCTCTCCTGCGCGCCTACGTGGAGAACCAGGCGGAGGCATACGCGTGGCTCAAACAGCTCGGCGTGCACATTGGCATCGTCAAGCTCAGCTCTGGCCAGACCAAGGCTCGGAGCCACCACGTCGACATTGCCGGTCTCATGAGCACGCTTCGAAAGAAGGTCGAGCAGCATGCCGACAGCACGGTGCTCACGTCGGCCAGGGGCACTGCGCTCATTGTGGACGCCGACCAGCGGGTAACCGGCATCGAGGTCGAGGCATCGGGGCGCGTCCAGCGGTTCCTCGCCCGCGCCGGCGTCGTTTTGGCCACCGGCGGGTTCAGTCGCTCGACCGACTTGATCGAGCGATTTGCACCCGCCCAGCTTGAGGCGATTCCGTATGGCGGCATTGGCAATACGGGCGATGGGCTCGTCATGGCGTGGCGTCTCGGCGCGGGGGTGCGCGACATGGGTTATGTGCTCGGCACCTTTGGGTCGCATCCGCTCACGGGCGATGACGAGCACGAGCTGCTCACGGCGTTCTATATGGGAGCGATAATCGTCAACCGCAAGGGTCGGCGATTCACCGACGAGTCGGCGTCATATAAGACGCTGGGCTCCAAGGTCATCGGGCAACCGGAGGGGCTCGGATTCGAGGTCTTCGACAGCGTTATCCGCGCAAAATCGCAGCCGGGCATCCCGCTCTCTGACATCGACCACCTAGAAGCGAAGGGGCGAGTCTTCAAGGCGAACACCCTTGAGGAGCTTGCGGTTGCCGCGGAAATCGACCCCGACGGCCTCGTCGAGCAGGTCGCACGCTATAACGAGGCGCTCGCGGCGGGCAAGCCCGACGAATTCGGCCGGACCGGCCTCGTCAGCGGAGTGGGCGACATGCTCCCCATCGCCGAGGCGCCGTTCTACGCCTATCCGGCTAAAGCGCTCATGACCTCCACTTTCGCCGGTCTCACGGTCACGCCGCGCGCAGAGGTTCTGCGCATCGATAACTCGGTGATCGATGGCCTTTATGCGGCCGGCGAGCTCGTCGGAGGATTTCACGGAACCGCCTATCTCACCGGCACTGCCCTTGCGAAGGGCTTCATTTTCGGCCGGGTTGCGGCCACAGAAGCGTTGTCGCGTCTCAACGAAACGACGGCATCATCAATAACAGCAAGGGGAATGTAGTGAGCAGTGTCACCATCATCACAGGAGCGGCGGGCGGCATCGGTCAGGCGATCGCCCGCAGGCTCGCCAAGAACTCCACCGAGGGCCCCGCCCGTCTCGCCCTCGTGGGGCGCACCGAAAGCAGCGTCCAGGAGCTGGCCGAAGAGCTGCGCGCCGGTGGTTCCGAGGTGCTGCAGGTTGCCGCGGATCTCGGCTCGATAGAGGGGCCGCGCTCAGCCGTCGAACAGACCGTCGCCCATTTCGGGCGCCTGGATGCCGTGGTCAGCAACGCAGGCATCATGGGCGGCCGTCGGCTCACCGATCTGAGTGACGAGGACTTCGATCTCGCGTTTGCCGTCAACACGCGCGCCACTTTTATTCTCGCCAAGGCGGCCTACCCGCACCTCGTTGAGACGCGGGGCAGCATGGTCGTCACCGGTTCTATGGCGGGGAGCAACCCCGCACCGTTCGGGGCTTACAGTGCCACGAAGGCCGCCGTTCTCATGGTGGTTCAGCTTCTCGCCCGCGAGTGGGGCCCCGACGGCGTTCGCATCAACGCGATCTCGCCGGGAATGATCATGACCCCCATGTCGCCCGCAGCTCACGACGAGGAACTCCGCATCTCGCGCGAGGGCCGGATTCCGTTGCGCCGCATGGGCGACCCCGACGATATCGCCGGCGTTGTGTCGTTCCTGCTCAGCGACGATGCCGCCTACATCACGGGCGAGAACATCGCCGTCGATGGCGGTGTCCGGGGCAACTTCGTGCCCGGTGTCGTCGGCGTCTCCTAGGGCACTGGTTCGCGCCAGATTCAGCCCGAATCCCTGCCGTCCTAGTCAATCGTCGTAGCAAAAGGAGTACCCATGATCAGGCACGTCGCCGTTTTCCGTTTCGTCCCCGAGTTCACCGAGAAGCAGCGTGACGAGTGGATCGAGCTCGTGCTCGACCTGCGGAATCACATCCCCGAGATCCGCGACCTCAGCATTGGCAAGGATGTGCTTCACGGTCCCGCGTCACACGAGTTGGCAATAGTCGCCGACTTTGACAGCCTCGACGATCTGCACACCTACAGCACGCATCCTGCACACCAGAAGGTGCTCGACATTTCTGGCCCGGTTAAGGCGTCGCTGGCCGTGGTCGACTTCGAGATCTAGCGAGCGGGCCGCACTGATTGGCGGCCGTCGACTCTATGCGGGAACGACGGTCGCCAGGATCAGGGTCAGAGGAGCGAGCACCGCGATCACGGCCGCATTCGCGATCAGAACGGTTGTGATCACGCGCACCGGGTCCGCCGGGTCCTCGCCTGGGCGGCGTAGTCCGTTGGCCACGCTCAGGGCGAGAGCAACTCGCGAGGGTGATGTCATCACCGCTGTACCCGTCGCCACATTCTGAGCGCCCAACGCAACCATCGGGTTGGCGCCGAGGCTCGCTGCAGCATCCGTCACTCCCGCCGCGAACATCGCCCCGGTGGCGGTGTTGGATGCGGTCACATATCCTCCGACAAATCCGATCAGCGGCACGATCAGCAAGAATCCGGTGCCGAGCCCTGCGGCGGCCTGCGCGAGGGTTGCGCTCATGCCGTTCGCCGCAAGGATTCCGCCGAACGCGATAAAGAGCACCGTAATCACAGTGACGGGCAAGAAGAGCCTGAGCCCCTTGCGGATGCTGGCCTTGGTTGCTTCAGCGCTGATCGATAAGAACAGCGGGGCCGATGCTGCGGCCAGCAGCAGCCACAGCGCTGGGCTGGCGAGTAGGTCGCCGATGGTGCCGAGGTTCACGATCGCGGTGACAGCGGTCGCCCCGAGCAGGCCAACGACGAGCAACAGGTACGGGAGCAGCGAGATGAGGGTCTCGCGCCGCATCCCCGCAATCGGGCCACCTCGGAGCCTGGCGATCAGCAGAACACAGGCGGTGCCGGCAAGCGATGCGAGCACACCGCTGAGTGGCACGCTCACCCATGCGTTGGTGGCCACGAGCACGACCCAGACGGTGATCGCTGTGACGAATACCTCGCCGGACATCCGAAGCGCTGCGCTACGACCCATGCCCACAAGCGCGATGGTCGTGCCCATAATGAGCAGCACGGGCAGGCTGAGGATGGCGCTCCAGAGGCCGACATCGCGAAGCGAGATGCCGCTCATTTCTGCCATCACGAGAAGCCCGGGCCCGAGCGAGCCCCAGGGGGCGAGCACGATTCCGACGAGGCCGATGGTTGCCGCCTTGGTTACGGAGAGCCCCACCCGCATCAGGAGGGGAACGCCAATGATCACGCCGACGCCCCATCCGATGATGCACTCCGCGAGCGGGGTGACCCCCAGGCCTAGGAGGAGGACGGCGCGATCGCGATTGTGCGCGGCCGACTCGAGCCAGCCTCCGATGTTCTCCTGAGCACCTGAGATGGCGAGAAACTCGGCCAGCATCACGCCCGCGAAGATGATCAGCACGACGGCGATGGTCACGAGCAGCAGTGACTGAGTTGTCGTTGCGAGGGCCTGCTCGGTGATCGGGAACCAGAACCACAGCGCCAGCGGCACGCCGATAGCCCCGAGCACGGCGGGGATCGGCTTGATGCGCATCGCCAGCAGACCGGCGATAAGAACGATGGGCACCGCTGCGAGGGCGATTTCGAGGGGGTTGGGCATTACGCTCCCGCAGTGGAGTTGCGCAAGACGAGGGATCCCTCGATGCGGTGCTGGGTGCCGCAGCGGGCACCGGTAATCATGGAGAGAAGGGTGTCGGCGGCGACGCGCCCTGCCTGCTCGACGGGGCCGGCCACCGTGGTCAGCGGGGGCTGGCAAAAGTCGGAGCCGTAGGTGTCGTCGTAGCCGATCACGCTGACCTGTCGGGGGACTTCGACGCCAAGCATCCGGAGGCGGTTCATGAGCCCGATGGCGATCTGGTCGTTGAACGCGACGACGGCGGTGGGCTTGCGTGACATCGCCGCATCGGCGGCGACCGCGCCCTGTGCGAGGGTGGGCAGATAGGGACCGATGCGATCCACTGCGATTCCCCGTGCTGCGGCCTCTGCGCTCAGGGCGGTCCAACGTTGCTGTTCAGACCACGAATGCTGCGGACCGGCGGCGTAGACGATGTGTTTGTGGCCGAGCGAGGCGAGGTGCTCGACGATCTGGTGGGTGCCGGCGTCCGTGTCGATGACGACACTGCTGAGGCCGTCGACTTCGCGGTTAAAGAGCACGACGGGTGCGGTGTGTCCGAGCTGAATGAGCTCGGCGTCGGTGAGGTGTCGAGGGGCGAGGATGAAGCCGTCGGCCTGCGGGAGGTTGCGCTTCACATGGGCGCGCTCCAGCTCGGCAGACTCCTCAGAAATAGCCAGCGTCACGGAGTGCCCAGCGGCACGGGCTTGGTGCTCGATGGCGCTCGTGAGGGCGGCGAGATGGGGGTTGGTGATGTCTTGCACCATCACGACGATTGTCTTGCTGCGGCCGCCGCCGCTTCTCGTGTGTCGATAACCGAGTCGCTGCGCCGCGCTCAGGACCTGGTCGGTCGTGCCGGGGCTCACCCGGTCAGGATCGGTAAACACGCGGGAGACGGTCGAGACGGCGACCCCTGTTGCGTCGGCGACATCCTGCAGTCTGACGCGCGCGCTGGTGTCGTCGCTCACTGTTCTCCCCTGGTCTCCGAACCCCTTTGGCAAATCTAGCGCAAACTTGCCATCGCTGGTCCGGGCGCGAACTCGGCGGATGCTCCTGCTCGCTCTCGCCTGCTCGCTCTCGCCTGCCCGCTCTCGCCTGCCCGCGCTCGCTGCGCCCCTAAACCTCTCGCTGCTCCCCACGGTGCTGGCGCGGGGAGCTGTTTTCGGGCGCGCGGAGCTGCGTGCGCCGGGCGTCCTATGTCGACGTCGCGAGCAAGTAGTTTGACGCCGGACGCTGGCGGATGCTCGCTAAACCAGCTTCCTTCGTGTAATGTGGGTAGGTCGGCTCTTGACAGCGCGAAGTATCGCGCATGGGTTTGTAAGTCTTTTGGGCCGGTTCCGCATCACGCTTTGTCAGCTACTCCCTGACCGCGTGGCCGGCGGAAAAATCACGTATGTGAACGGTCCTGGCCAAAGATTGCCCGGGTTTCCTCAGTAGTGCAGCGCAACACCGCGCTGTGCCCTGCCATGCATTTGTTACAACCCGGAAAGCACTATGCCCAATTTCTCCCAGAACGGGTCGGCATCAGGCCGCCCCGCCAAGAAGTTCGACAGCAACCGCGGCCCGCAGTCCGGCAGCCGCAGCCCCGGACACCGCGGCTTCAACGCCAACAGCGAGGCGCCCAAGAAGCGCTGGTCCGCCGACGATCGCGCCGCCCGCACGGGTGACCGCAAGCCCTCCGCCGACCGCCGCCCCGATTGGACTCCCCGCGAGGAGCGACCCACCTCCGACCGCCCGTCATACGGCGACCGCACCAACCGCACCGGCCGTCCCTCGTATGAGCGCACCGAGCGTCCCTCCTACGGCGACCGCCCGCAGCGCTCCGAGCGCCCGTCCTATGGTGACCGCCCGGCTCGCACCGAGCGCCCGTCCTATGGTGACCGCCCGGCTCGCACCGAGCGTCCCGCCTATGGTGACCGCCCCGCGTACAACAAGGATCGTGGTGACCGTCCGGCATACAACCGTGGCGAGAACCGCACCGATAGCCGCTCGGACAACCGTGGCGAGCGTCCCTCTTACGGCGACCGCCCGCAGCGC
>NZ_JBACFR010000225.1:0-6715 GCF_056262345.1 Homoserinimonas sp. | reverse complement strand
CGAGGCAAGGGCAGCTTCGGCCACGCGACCACGACGAGGGCGATGAGAAGCGGCGCGTAAGCCCACACGAATCCCATGATGTTGGCCGGGATCAGAACGGATCCCCCCGGGCTCTTCTGGGAGAACACGGCGATGATCACGTTCACGCCGATCGCGGCGCTGAGGGCAACGACCCGCGTCTCGAACACCAGCCGGAACCCGACCAGCAGCATCGTGATGATGAGCAGCCCCGCGATGAGGCCGATCGGGATCGTAAGCCCGCCGATGCTCCACGTCTGCTGGTGATTGATGGTGAGCACTACGCCGAGAATGGCGCCCATAGCGAGAGCCACCACCGCCGTGGTGATCCTGCCCGCTCGCGTTTCTCCCGCTGAGAGAGCACCCCGCACGGTGGCAGTGGAGGGGGCATCCGCCTCTGCCGAGGGAGCATCGATCAGTCGAAACGCCTCGCGCGTCTCGACGGGGCGTGCTGGCCCGCTCGACAGCGCAAATTGGGGGCGACCATCCGCCGACTCCGAGACCGTGATCTGCGTGGCATGGGCCCGGAGCGCCGCGACCTTAGCGGGCAGCACCTCGCTCACATCGAGCAGGTCCACGCCCTCAATGGGCTGCCCTGCCGACTCAAGGCGATCAAGTTCGTCGACCGATTCGATGAAGGAATAGAACGCGACTCCGCTGAGCCGAGCAGCCGCGCGGGCCGCCTGGTGCGCTCGCACATGATCGGGGTGGCCGTAACCGCCGCGCTCGTCATACGAGAGCACGGCATGCGCCCCCACTGCATCGATCGCCGAGCGGATGTCCGAAACGACCTCGGCGAGATCCGCGCTGCATAGCGCTTCGTCTGCGGGGTCGGCTACGGGCTCTGGGGTTCCGTCGGCCCCCCAGACCATGCCGGAGTCGGAGTACCTGCGCGGCGGCAGGCCCGCGAGCCTCGCACCCTGTTGGCCCAGGAACATGTGGCGGGTGACCCCGAGAGCCACGAGAGCCTGCTCCAGCTCTCGCTCGCGATAGTCGGCAAGCGCTCGCCCGTCGCCTTCGAGATGCCGCAACTCGACGGGGATGACCTCTCCCCGCTCCCCGCGGGTGCACGTCAGCAGAGTGACATCCACTCCGTCTCGCGTAAGCAACGCCAGGGTGCCCCCGGTCGAGATCGCCTCGTCATCGGGGTGCGCATGTACAACGAGAATTCGAACGTCGTCATGCTGCATGATTCCTGCTTTTCTTGGGGGCGAACCGTTCTAGCAAACTACCTCATTGCGCCTGGCAGGGCCTCTTCACGCTCGCGGTGCGGCATCACGACGGGAATCTCGGTGTGGGAGCCTGGATGCCCTCCCACCGTGATCCCCGCCTGCATCTCACGCAAGCGCAGGCGACGATCGCGAAAGTCATCCTTCACGTTCCAGCGGTCGATCATGGCCAGCCCCACCGCTGAGGCAATGAACACCATATGGATGACGACCTGCCACAGCACGCCGGATGCCGTGTAGGTCTCCCCCGTGAGATCGGTGGTGTCGGCCCCGAGATCGGCGACCTCGATGAAGGTCTTCAACAGGTGAATGGACGAGATGCCGATGATCGACATCGCCAGCTTGGTCTTGAGGACGTTGGAGTTAACGTGAGAGAGCCACTCAGGGCGATCGGGGTTCTTGTCGAGGTTGAGCTTGGAGACGAAGGTTTCGTAGCCGCCGATGATCGTCATGATCATCAGGTTCGCGATCATCACAACGTCGATCAGCCCCAGCACGCCGAGCATGACCACGGAGGCCTGAATCTTGGTCGGGTCAGCGAGAACATCTTGAGCAAGGTGCATAAGTTCGAAGAGAAACACCACAACGTAGACGACCTGGGCATAGATCAGGCCGAGATAGAGGGGCGCCTGCAACCAGCGGGAGAGAAAGATGATGCCGCCGATCGACGTCACCCAGCGATTGCGTGCCTGCGCTTTAGCGGTCGGCGCGGTGATGTCGCTCATGAGCGAACTCCTTCGGTGGTCGATGCTGTGGTCGATGCTGTGGTCAACGGGGACGTCGAGAGGGACTCAGGCGCAGCATTCGCGCGATCACGAGCAGCCACCAGTTGGAGCATTTCGTGTTCCTCCAGCAGAAGCTCGCGCTCCTCAAACTCTGCCTTTGACCCCCACCGGTCGATATAGGCAAGCCCGATGGCCGACAGGATGAATGCGGCGTGGATGACGACCTGCCACAGCACCCCAGACTCCGTATACACGGCTCCGTGTTCGAAGTGGGCATCCTCGGCACCCAGATCAGCAGCCTCGATGAACGTCTTAAGCAGGTGGATCGACGAGATACCGATGATGGACATCGCCAGCTTCGTCTTGAGCACGTTTGCGTTGACGTGGGAAAGCCACTCCGGCTTGTCTGGATTCTCATCCAGATCCATCTTCGAGACGAACGTCTCGTAGCCGCCGATGACGACCATGATCACGAGGTTCGCGACCATCACAACATCCACCAGCCCGAGAACGGACAGCATGATGAGGTTCTGGTCGACCGCACCGCCACTCGCAAAGGTCTCTTCGGTGATCTTCACGATCTCATTGATGAAGACAACCGCGTAGAGCCCCTGGGCAACAATGAGGCCGAGATACAGCGGTGCCTGGAGCCACCGTGAAAGAAAGATCAGCCCTCCAAGCGACTCCAGCGGGCTGACCCGGCGGCCGCCCTCCCCCGCTGCGGACTTGGCTTGCCGTGGCGCTGTGCCGCGCTCTGCTGGTGGTTGAGCTTTCATGTGTGGAGCTTTCGGATTGAAACGAGCGGGACGTCGAACACCCCTGCTAAGACCCGAGCGCCAACGAGCGCACGAAGCACTCCTGCTTTCAAGCGAAGCGCATCATGGCAGGGCGGATCGACGAGCCCCGGCGCGGGCAATCGTTGGCAGCGCCGAGAGCACGCAGGCCGGATAGACGAGGCTCCGGGACATCGCTCACTCGACCTGCTGGGGTGTGATGGGTGCCGCACGGAGAGCGGTAACCATCGGTGCAGATTGGCCCGCTGGGGTAAGAACGCCACTAGCCGGTCGCCGACCTCCGCGAGGCTTCACGGGCGGTCCTGCGGCCAGCGCAAGGCCAAGGTCACAATCTGTTCACAGAAAGCGTATTAGAGGCACAGGAGGCCCAGCGGCCAGAAGGTGACCCCAAAAAGGGGAAGCGAAGCGCCGCGCAGCCTTCCGTTAAACGCCGCAGGGCGGCCCCATCAATGATGGGACCGCCCTGCGATGCGGAGCTGCGTCTATTTACGCATTCTGCTTCGTTGCGCTTATTTACGCATTCTGCTTCGCTGCGCTTGTTTACGCATTCTGCTTCTTCAAACGCGAGGTCTTGCGAGCGCGCGCGTTGGCGTCGAGCTCGACCTTGCGAATGCGCACGAACTCAGGAGTTACCTCAACGCACTCATCCTCGCGGGCGAACTCCAGGCACTCTTCGAGCGTGAGCTTGCGCGACGGAGTCATGCGCTCGAACGAGTCCGAGGTCGACTGACGCATGTTGGTCAGCTGCTTCTCCTTGGTGATGTTCACGTCCATGTCGTCGGCGCGCGAGTTCTCGCCCACAACCATGCCTTCGTAAACCTCCTGCGTCGGCTCGACGAAGAACGTCATGCGCTCCTGCAGGGCAACCATGGCGAACGGCGTAGCAACTCCGGCACGGTCGGCAACGATCGAGCCGTTGACGCGGGTCGTGATCTCGCCAGCCCACGGCTCGTAGCCGTGAGCAACCGCGTTCGCGATGCCCTCGCCGCGGGTCGTGGTCATGAACTCCGAACGGAAGCCGATGAGACCACGCGAAGGAACGATGAACTCCATGCGGACCCAGCCGGTGCCGTGGTTGGCCATGGCCTCCATGCGGCCCTTGCGCGAGGCAAGAAGCTGCGTGATGGCACCGAGGTGCTCCTCAGGGGTGTCGATGGTCAGGTGCTCGAAGGGCTCGTGAACCTTGCCATCGATCTGCTTGACGACTACCTGCGGCTTGCCGACGGTGAGCTCGAAGCCCTCGCGGCGCATCTGCTCGACCAGGATGGCGAGCGCGAGCTCTCCACGGCCCTGAACCTCCCACGCGTCGGGGCGGCCGACGTCGACGAGCTTGAGCGAGACGTTACCGACGAGCTCCTTGTCGAGGCGGTCCTTGACCATGCGGGCGGTGAGCTTGTGGCCCTTGACCTTGCCGATGAGCGGCGACGTGTTCGTGCCGATCGTCATCGAGATCGCGGGGTCGTCAACCGTGATGGTCGGCAGCGGGCGCACATCGTTGGGGTCAGCGAGGGTCTCGCCGATGAAGATGTCTTCGAAACCAGCAACAGCGACGATGTCGCCGGGGCCAGCGCTCTCGGCCGGGTAGCGGTCGAGCGCCTTCGTGATGAGCAGCTCCGTGACGCGGGTGTTCGAGACGGTGCCGTCCTTCTTGACCCAGGCAACGGTCTGGCCCTTCTTGATCGTGCCGTTGAAGACACGGAGCAGGGCGAGACGGCCGAGGAACGGCGAGGAGTCGAGGTTGGTGACCCAGGCCTGCAGCGGGTGCTCGTCGTCGTACGTCGGCGCGGGAACGTGCTTGAGGATCGCGTCGAACAGCGGCTCGAGGTCGTCGTTGTCGGGCAGGGTGCCGTCTTCTGGCTTGTTCCAGCTCGCTGCGCCGTTGCGACCAGACGCGTAGACAACGGGAACGTTGAGGATCGCGTCGAGGTCGAGGTCGGGGTGCTCGTCGGCCATGTCGCTCGCCAGACCAAGAAGGAGATCCTGGCTTTCGCTCACGACGGCGTCGATGCGAGCATCCGGACGGTCGGTCTTGTTGACGAGAAGGATGACGGGGAGCTTGGCTTCCAGTGCCTTACGGAGCACGAAGCGGGTCTGGGGCAGGGGGCCCTCACTGGCGTCAACGAGCAGAACGACACCGTCGACCATGCTGAGGCCGCGCTCGACCTCACCACCGAAGTCGGCGTGGCCGGGGGTGTCGATGACGTTGATGACGATGGGGCCGTCGGTGGCGTGAACGCCCTTGTACGAGATCGCGGTGTTCTTCGCGAGGATCGTGATGCCCTTTTCGCGCTCGAGCTCGTTCGAGTCCATGGCACGTTCTTCGAGGTGTGCGTGGTCAGCGAAAGAGTTCGTCTGACGCAGCATGGCGTCGACGAGCGTCGTCTTGCCGTGGTCGACGTGGGCGACGATAGCGACGTTACGCAGGTCAGAGCGGGTGGCAATTGCCATAGAAGTAGTGTCCTCGAGACTGATGATGGGAAAAGGGATCGGGCGCAGTCACCGCTGCCCTACACGGTCAAGTGTACCGCGTGGAGAAACCCATTCCTGTTAAACGCTCGAACGCGGCATCCATTCCCACGGATTCCAGAGAACCGTGGGCGCGTAGGGGGCCACAGAGGCTCCGTCAATCCGGTCGGAGGTGACCACAATCGACGTGAGTTGAAACAGCGGAAGGCCCACGGCATCTCGCCATAGGTGTTCGTCGACGTCGGCGAGCATGCCCGCGCGGTCGGCCGCATCATCCGTCATCTCGAACCGCTGCAGGATGCTGTCGACGGCTTCCGAAGAATACCGCCCGTAGTTGAGGGGCGCGCCTGTGCGCAGAGCCTGCGTCGCCGACTGCACCGACGTAGACGTCGAGCGCAGGCCGAACAGCGCGGCATCCCACGAGTCGGGCGTGGCCAGCAGATTGCGCCAATCGGGGCTGGAGCAATCGGTGACGGCGATCCCCGCCGGCGCTGCAGCATCCCGAATCGCCATGAACTGCGCGAGTCTGCGCGGGTTGGCGGGGTCAAAGAGCACGCAGATCGTTGGCGCGGCGAGTGCCGGGTTCTCGGCGGCCGCTGCGGCAATCAGCTCGGCAGGAGCCCGCGAGGTGAGCTGTTTGCGGCTGGAGGCTGTCGCCTCGACCGCATCGTCATACCCGGTTTGCCCGGGAAAGAGGGTGAACGAATCCCGCGAGACAACAGCGTTGCCGGCGTCGTCTGCACCCTGGATGAGGTGATCCCGGGGAACGGATGCCAGAAAAGCCTGCCGCACGAGCGGATGTTCCACCGCTCCGTTGGCGCTGCGCTCAAGCCTGAGCTGCAGCACCTCACCCGTTCCCGTCGTGACCCGAGACGAGGCGAGCCCCGATGCCTCGATCGCAGCGACCACGTCGGGAGACGACTGGGGTGCGAGCACATCGAGCTCCCCCGCCGAGGCCGAAGCCACGGCCTGCAACGGATCAGAAATGTAGCGAACCTCGATCGTCTCGAACTGAGGAAGGTGATCGCCCTGGTACTCACGGTTGACCGTGAGGGTGAGGCCGTCGTCGCCGATAGCCGCGATCGAATACGGACCAGAACCGACAAAGCGGGCCGGGTCGGAGTCTGCTGCAACCGTGAAGCCTGAGGTCCAGGCCCGGGATAGCGGTGCCAGCGCCGTCGCGTCTCTCGTCGCTATGGCCTGGGCCACGCTCTGCTTGAGGCTTGCCGCCGCATCCGCGCCGCCCTCAGCGCCAGCCTCACTCCCGTGCCCTGCCACGGCTGCGACAACGTGGGCGGGAAGGCCCACAGAGAACACCAGCTGCCAGTCGGCAACGAACTCGTCGAAGGTCAGCGTTAGGGAGCGACCATCGTCTGACACCTCGGGGACCTCAGTGACCCGGTCGAGCCCATTGGAGGTAAAGCCGTCGAAGAACACGACATCGTCGGGAATCGTGTCGTCGAACATCCCTGTCTGCACGTCG
>NZ_JBACFR010000224.1:0-34142 GCF_056262345.1 Homoserinimonas sp. | reverse complement strand
GCCTCTGACATGCTCGTCACCACGATCATGTGTGTGCTCGGCGTCGACATGGTCGTCAACAATCACGTGCGGTTTATCCCCATCATGCTCGTGCTCGCCATCATCGCGGTCTTCGCGAGCATGACGGTGGCCCGATACGTGTCCAAGCAGTCGGCAGAGGATCGGCCGTCGCATCAGAGCCCGGTTGCTAGAGGGAGAAACTCATGACTCTCGACAGTGTGCTCGATATTCTTGCCGCCATCTGTCTCGTCGGCGCAGGGCTTCTTTCGGTCGCAGCGGGCGTTGGCCTGATTCGGTTCCCGGACGTGCTCTCCCGCATGCACGCCGCCACAAAACCCCAGGTGCTGGGTCTCATGCTCATCGTCGCGGCGATCGCCCTCTCGGAGCGCAGCATCACGACTCTGCTCATGCTGATCCCGGTGGTGCTGTTCCAGATGCTGACGGCGCCCATTTCGGCCCACATGATCGGTCGTGCAGGCTATCGAGCTGGCAACATCGACGAGGATTACCTGCTCGTAGACGAACTCGATGACGCCATCGAGCGTGCCCAGGAGGGTGCCGAGGCGCGTGAGGTCGTGGAGCAGGTCGCTCCGCAGGGCCCGCGAGACTAGCTCGCTGGCTGCCCGCTAGCCCGCTGGCTGGTGCCCCGCTAGCCCGCTGGCTGGTGCCGCGCTGGCCAGCCAGCTGGTGCCCCGCTGGCTGGTGCCCCGCCCCGCATCCGCTGAGGGGCGTCATATGCGGCTTCCAGCTCGCCGCGAAGACACATTTCGGACCCCTCGGCAGGGGTGGGCGAAGCTCTAGACGTCGACGCGGTCGAAGAAGCGGCCGGTCACGGCGGTCGGGATGATGCGCACGTAGTGCTTCTTCTCGGTCGGCGCCCAGGGGTTCAACGGTGCAGCGTCGGCGTCCCGCACGTCGGCGGGGTCGGTGAGAACGCGGGCGGTTCCCTTGACGACAACGCTCCACGCCTCGACTCCCGTTGACCCGTCGATCTCAAAGGCGACATGGGAGTTGGCCGTGAGTGACGCAAGTTTGGTTCCGGGGGCGGTGCGGAACAGCAGCGTCGACCCGTCGGCGAAGTAGTTGATGGGAAAGATGTCGACGTCGCCGTCGGCACTCACCGCGAGGCGGCCTAGCGAGTTCGCCTGAAGCATCGACCAGCACATCGCGTCGTCCAGGTGGTGGATCGGATGCTCGTTCTGCGTCATTGCGGTGCTTTCGGTGCGAAGGGGGTGCTGTCGGCGTTATGCCGTTGGGGGCGCCGCGTCAGCCTCTGGCGAGCTTCTCGAAGAGCTCTTCGTCGGCCGCGAGGCGACGAGGCGACAGCCAGAGCCCGACCGCAAGTGCGACGAGGGGACCCGCCGCGATCGACGCGACCCAGATCCATCCGCCGTCGAAGGGCATTCCGAGCCACGTGAGCGCTGACCACACGACGGCGCTAACCGCAGTGCCGATCGCGGGGAGGAGCGCCATGCCGCGCGTCGAGAGGCGACCGACGGCGAAGTGAACGCCGAACGAGAGAAAGAGCCCACCGAGAACGGCGAACAGCATCTCCATGTTCACGCTACGAAGCCAACCCTGCGCGGTGTCTCTGCGCCGATTTCGATGTAGCCGAACGATGCGACGGGAACCAGGTAGAGGCTGCCCTTGTCGTCGGTGAGGGAGAAGTACTTGGCGTCGGAGTCGACAGCCTTGGCTACGAGTGCCTGGATTTCTGCCGCTGTCTGGCTCGACTCGAAGTTGAGCTCGCGGGCGCTGTTGATGATGCCAATTCGAATATCCACGTGCTCAGATTACGACACAACGGCCCAGGGAGTGCGCGCGTTCGTCGTGGGCGCAATCGCGTCGTCGATGGGCTGGCATCCGATGTCGGGGGCGGGCGCTAGCGTGGTTTCTATGCAGAACGAGGGGGAGCGCGCGGCGCAGGACGAGGGCGACGGCGCACTCGTTCTCGATGCGTCGCAACGTGCTGTGCTCGATTTGGCCCCCACGGCATCCGGCTCCGTCATTGGGGCCCCCGGGTCTGGCAAGACCACGACGCTTGTCGAGCTGGTCGCGGATCGGGTGAACCGGCTGGGCTGGCAGCCACACGAGGTGGTCGCCCTCACCACGGGGCGAATAACCGCAACGCGTTTGCGCGACCGGTTGGCTCTGCGCGTAGGGCGGCCGACCACGGGTCCGCTCGCCCGCACGGTCAACTCCCTTGCCTTCGAGGTGGTTGGCCACTCCGCCAGGCTGCATGACCGCCCCCGGCCCCGGCTTATTACGGGTGGCGAGCAGGACACCGACCTCGCGAGCATGCTGAGCGGCCACATCGAGGACGGCACTGGGCCGCACTGGCCGGAGCACCTCGACGACACGGTTCGGCAGCTCAAGGGCTTTCGCACCGAGCTGCGGGAGCTGATGATGCGCGCAACCGAGTTTGGGGTGACCCCCGATCAGTTGCGCTCGCTCGGCCGCGAGCATGACCGCCCCGAGTGGGTCGCCGCGGGCGACTTCATCTCTGAATACAGCGCGGTGCTGGGGTTGTCTCGCCCCGACCAGCTCGACTCCACCGAGCTGGTGCGGGCCGCAGTGTCGGCGATTGACCGCGGCGAGATCCCCGATTCGGTGGCGAGCCTGCGGATGGTCGTTGTCGACGATTTTCAAGAGGTCACCGAATCCACATTGAGCCTGTTGCGGAGCCTGGTTTCGCGGGGCATCGCTGTGGTCGCCTTCGGTGATCCAGACACCGCAGCGAACGCGTTTCGTGGCGGAGAGCCGCACGCGCTCGGGCGGCTCTCATCCGAGCTCGGTCTGGCCCCGGTCGCGCCCCTGTACCTCTCCACTGTGCACCGGCAGGGCGGCGACGCAGCCGCCCTCGTGCGCAGGGTCACATCGCATATTGGTACGGCATCCGCTGGGCAGCAGCGCAGCGCAGCCTCCGCCGATGGCGCGCGGGGGAGCCTGATCACGGTGCTGGCGCCGACGCCGTCGCGGGAGTGGTCGACGCTGGCGCGGCGGCTGCGTGAACGCCATCTGCGCGAGGGCGTTGCATGGAACGACATGGCTGTTGTCGTGCGCAGCGGTGGCCAGGTGCCAGCGATCGCGCGGGCCCTTGCCCTGGCGGAGGTGCCGACGCGAACCACCCTGGCCGCGCGTCCCCTGCGCGACGATGGCGCGGCGCGCAGTCTTCTCACGGTTATCGATATCGGCATCGGCCGGACTCCGCTCACGGCGGAGCTGGCGACGACTCTGCTGCTGAGCCCGTTCGGTGGGCTCGACCGCCTCGACCTTCGTCGGCTGCGCCTCGCGCTGCGCGCTGAGGAGATCGCGGGAGGGGGCAACAGGCTCGGCGATGAGCTCGTGCTCGACGCCCTGAGCGCCGTCGGCCGGTTTGCGACGATCGATCATCGGGTGGGGCGTCGGGCGGAGCGGCTCTCCGGCACCCTCGCGGGCGTGCGGGAGGCGTTCGAGGCGGGTGCCACGATCGAGGAGCTTCTGTGGCTCGCGTGGGAGCGCAGCGGCCTGCCGCGCACCTGGCACGATGCAGCCCTCGGCGGTGGCATCCTCGCGGCGGAGGCCAACCGCAATCTCGACGGCGTGCTCGCTCTGTTCTCCGCGGCGAAGCGCTTCGTCGAGCGGGACCCCGACGCGCCCGCTCGCGTGTTTCTCGACGAGGTGCTCGACGCCGATGTGCCGGAGGACACGCTGTCGCCGCAGGCGAGGGGAGAGTCTGTTCTCGTCACGACGCCCGCCGGCGTTGTGGGCCTCGAGTTTGACACCGTTGCCGTGTCGTCGCTGCAAGATGGAATCTGGCCCAACCTGCGCATCCGGGGCACGCTGCTCGGGCCGCAACAGTTGGTGCGCACGATCGGAGGGCTCGCTGATGCGACCCTCGACGAGCGCCGCCTGGTGAGAGACGACGAACTGCGGATGTTTGCTCTGGCGATTTCGCGGGCGCGCAGCGAGGTCATTCTCTCGGCGGTAGCGAACGACGATGAGGCACCGAGCATGGTGTTCAGTCTCGTGCCGGACGGCACACCGACCCTCGACGCCTCCGCCACGGTGCCGCTCTCGCTCAGAGGGTTCACGGGCCGTCTGCGGCGTGAGCTCACTCGCCCGTCATCGACCGATGTGGCTCGGCGCCACGCCGCGGCGGCCCTCGCCAGACTGGCCGACGACGGCATCGCGGGGGCCGATCCCGCGCACTGGCACGGGCTCATCGAGCCGTCGACCACCGAGCCCGTTTTCGGTGACGACGAGCAGGTGCCCGTGTCGCCATCGCGCTTGAGCGCCTTCGAAGAGTCGCCGCTCGACTGGTTCATCGACACGATTGCCGGGTCGGCGCCCAGCACCGAGATGAGCCTCGGCACGATCATCCACTGGGCTATGGAGACGGCGGAGGAGGCGAGCGTCTCGGCGATCTGGGAGTCGATCGAGAGCCGGTGGAATGAGCTGCTGTTTGAGTCGCCGTGGCTCGCCGAGCAAAAGAAGACGGCGGCCAGGACGCTTGCCGCGGGCGTCGCCGAGTACCTCGCCGACTTCACCCGTGACCGAAAGCAGCTCATCGGAGCCGAGAGCGAGTTCACCTTCGACCTGGAACGAGCGACCGTGCGCGGCACCATTGACCGGGTTGAACGAGGGCCCGATGGCAGTGTCGTCATCGTTGACCTCAAGACGGGCTCACCCATCACCAAGGCATCCGAGATCGAGACGCATCCGCAGCTGGGTGTCTACCAGCTGGCCTATGCCCAGGGGCTCCTCGACGAAGCCCTCGACGCGCATGGCGAGCATCGACCGGGTGGCGCCAAGCTTCTCTTTGTGAAGCAGGGGGTGAGGGGCAAGTCTTATCGCGAGGGGCAGCAGCCTGCTCTTACCGAGGAGCAACTGGAGGAGTTTCGCAATCGCATTCGGCTTGCGGCGCTCGGCATGGCCGCAGCATCCTTCCCCGGAATGAATGACATCGATGAGCGGCGCTTCGGCGCCGCCCAACGCCGGTTGCACAGGGTAAGGGCGGTCTCCAGTGACTGATACGGCGGTTATGCGTGACGACGATGAGCTAGCGCGCGCCGACGTAGCGGCGTCGCCAGCGAGGGTGTTGAGCGCCGACGAGATCGCCGATGCACTGGGGCAACACCGGCCCACCCCTCAGCAGCGCGCTGTCATCGAATCCCCCCTCGAGCCGGCCCTCGTCGTGGCCGGGGCGGGCAGCGGCAAAACAGAAACCATGGCATCCCGAGTGCTGTGGCTTATCGCCAACGGCCATGTTTCCCCTGGCCAGATCCTGGGGCTCACCTTCACCCGCAAGGCCGCAGGGGAACTCGCCGAACGCATCCGAAACCGCATTGCGCAGCTGGCGGATGCTGGCCTCGTTCCCGGCGAGCACGATCCGTTCGATACCCCAACGGTGGCCACGTACAACTCGTTCGCCAACACCATTTACCGCGACAACGCCATGCTGCTGGGGCGAGAGAGCGACGGCGACGTGCTGGGGGAGGCGTCGGCGTGGCAGCTTGCCAGGAGCATCGTGATCGCGAGCCAGGATGAGCGGCTCGCCTCGGTGGATAAGAGCCTCGACACGATTACGAGGGCTGTGCTCGATATCAGTCACGGGCTCGCTGAGAACATCGCCGACGGCGATGATGTTGCGTCGATGGCCGCGGGGTTCGCTCGCATCGCCGACCTGCCTTCCGGCGGGCGGGGCGCCTACGCCGAGATTGAGAAACACGCTGCCGTCGTGGGCTCGCTGCCTCTCCTGATCGACCTGGCCCGCCAGTTCGAGCGGGCCAAAGCCGAGCGCGGTTTTGTCGAGTACTCCGACCAGGTGGCGTTGGCGCTCGAGCTGGTGCGCAAGGTTCCCCGCATTCGCGACGACCTGCGCGGCCAGTATCGGGTTGTGCTGCTCGACGAATATCAAGACACGAGCGTCGTGCAGACCTGGCTGCTCTCGGGCATCTTCGGCGGGCATCCCGTGATGGCGGTCGGGGATCCGCACCAATCGATCTATGGATGGCGCGGCGCAAGCTCTGCCAACCTCGAGGACTTCGCCCGGCAGTTCGGCGAGCCGGCCACGAGCGTTGCCGAGTTCTCGCTCGCCACGAGTTGGCGCAACGGCCACCGCATCCTCGAGGCCGCGAATGCGCTTGTCGATCCTTTGACAGCCACGACGAGGGTTGCCGTTCAGCGCCTTCAGCCGGCGCCGACGGCCACCGATTCCCCGATCTCCTTCTCCTATGAGGAGGATCTCGCGGCTGAGGCAGACACGGCGGCGCGGTGGCTAAAATCCCGCCTCGCTGTGCCCGTGCGCGATGGCGCAGGGGTCAGGGCGCCGAGTGCCGCGATGCTGTTTCGCACCCGCAAGACCCAGGCGGTCTTCATCGATGCGCTGAGGCAGCACGAGATTCCCTTCCATGTGCTCGGTGTCGGAGGGCTCATGGAGGAGCCCGAGATCGCCGATCTCGTCAGTGCCCTCACGGTGATCAACGACCCGGCCGCAGGCTCGGAGCTCGTTCGGCTGCTCTCGGGCTCTCGATGGCGAATCGGTGCGCGTGACCTCCACGGGCTTCGCCGCATCGCATCGCGGCTGCGCGATCGAGATTTTGCCCACCGGCCGCTCGACGACGAGATTCGGACTCGATTGCGGGAGTCGGTTTCTGACGACGACGGGGCATCGATCGTTGATGCTCTCGACTTCGTAGCAACGGCCAAACCCGACCACGGCCTGATCACGGGGATTAGTGACGAGGGGCTCGCTCGACTCCGCGACGCCGGTGCCGTGCTCGCTCGGTTGCGATCCCGCAGCGGCCTCGACCTGCTCGATTTTGTGACGATGGTCGAGCAGGAACTCATGCTCGATATCGAGGTCGCCGCCAACCCCGACCGTGTGCTCGGTCGGGCGCCACTCGACGCCTTCTTCGACGCACTCTCCGGCTATCTCACGGTGGATGATTCCCCCAGCCTGAGGAGCTTTCTTGGCTGGCTGCGGGAGGCCGCCTGGCGCGACAACCTTGCGCCGCGGCCGGAGGAGGCGGAGCCCGGCACCGTGCAGATCATGACCATTCACGGCTCGAAGGGCCTCGAACGGGACATCATCGTCGTGCCTCGGCTCGTCGACGGTGAACTGCCGGGAACCCCCCTTGAGGGAACGGGCGCATGGTTGGGGTTCGGCCGCCTGCCGTGGGAGTTCCGGGGGGACGCCGCCGAGCTGCCCACCTTGGAGTGGCGCACGGCCGAGACCCGCAAGGAGCTTGTCGATCTCATCGCCGACTTCAAGGCGGAGGTCTCTCAGCACCATGAGCGCGAGGAGCGTCGCCTCGCTTATGTGGCAATTACGCGGGCGCGGCATGACCTTTTGCTCACAGGATCCTTCTGGTCCGGCCAGGTCAAACCGCGGCGGCCGAGTTCGTTTCTTGTTGAGCTCGCGGCGCTCGGCATCGTTCCTCCGTTGCCCGAAGGGCCTGCGGAGGAGTTTGCCCCCGATGGCGTCGACGAGTTCGATGTGGTGTGGCCCTTCGACCCGCTCGGGGGCCGGCGCTCTCGGGTTGAGGCCGGCGCTGCCCTCGTGGAGGAGGCTCGCCTGGCCCTGACCGCGGGCACCGAGGTGACCGCGGGCGCATGGCAGGACGATCTCGACCTGTTGCTCGCAGAGCGCAAGCGGCGCACCGAACCAGCGGGCAGGGCTGAACCGCCGATTCGGGTGCCCGCCTCCCGCTTCAAGGACTATGTGACAGATCCGGATGCTGTGGCCGCCGCGCTGCGCAGGCCCATGCCCGAACGCCCCTATCGGGCTACTCGGCTCGGCACGCTTTTTCACGAGTGGGTGGAGGACCGCTACGGGGTGCATGGTTCGAGCGAAGAGCTCGACGCATTCGACGATGAGATCGACCTCGGCGACACCGTCGATTCGGCCGTCCTCAGCCAGCAGGTTAAGTTTGACGAGCTTCGACGCACGTTCGAACGGTCGCCGTGGGCCAGCATCCGGCCCGTCGACGTGGAGCGGGAGATTCACCTGCCGCTCGCCGATCGTGTCGTGATCTGCAAGATCGACGCCGTCTACCCGCTTGAGGGCGACCGGTTTCAGGTTGTGGACTGGAAGACGGGCAAGGCCCCTCGCGATGCCAAAGACCTCGAGGACAAGCAGCTGCAGCTTGCGCTTTACCGGCAGGCCTATGCCGAGTGGCGCGGCATCGACCCTGAGCGGATCGACGCCGTGTTCTACTACGTCTCAGACGACGCGATCATTCGGCCGGAGCGCATCTTCGATCGGGCAGAACTCGAGGCCCTCTGGCGGGCGTCGCGCACGCGCTAACCCGAACGCGCCAGCTGACCGCTCGGCCTAACGCGCGCTTACGCGCTGTCGCTGCGTCGATCCCGTGCGTCGAGCATGGCTTCGACCTCATCAACAGCCATGACCGGGATTGTGTCGTGCGTGATGTTCTTGTCGAGGTTGTTCTCGACGCGGTCGACAAGGTTGTGCAGCATGGAGACGGCGTCGTCGATGACCTCGTTGTCGCGCGTCTGGGTTCCGTGCAGCAACCACTTGGCAAGCTGGAGCTCCGCATAGAGGCGGGCGCGCTGCACGATCTGCCGGTCGCTTGAGCCTCGGGCCAGCTGATAGGAGTCCACGATGCTCTGAGCAACGGAATCCGGCGCTCCCATCGCCCAGAAGAGGTCCTGCGCCGGGTCATCGACGGCGAGGGATTGCCAACCGAGAACGCCGCAGACTTCTCCGCCGGTCTGTCGGAACGACGACGTCGAGATGGAGCCGTTGACCACGGTGGGCACAAACTGCCACAGCGCCGTGTCTTCTGTTGCCCGCTCCCAGCGGCCGAGGAGCGTTGCGGGCACGAGGCTGGTCGCCGACGCCCGATCCATGAGAATCGAGACGGCTCGAAGAACCTCGTGGGGTGCGCGCACGGGCAGCCCTGCGTCGGCGACGAAGCTCGTGGGCAGCAGATGGATGGCCGCGATGGCGCGGCCAATCGAGGTGGCGAGCCCCTCTCCGGCAGGGATAGAAGCGAGGTGAACGGGGTCGCCATATACGTGCTCGAACACCACGGCGCGGGTCGAGTCGACGGCCGTTTGCCCCACGATCTTGCTGACCTCAAACGGCAGGCGACCGCGAACTCCGGTGCTGAGCGCGGAGAGTGACTGGATGTCCGCGGACTGCTCGTTTTCTGCCCGCTCGGTGGTGGGTACCCGCACAACGAAGTGGCGTCCGTCGCCACCCGTGATGATCGCGGAATCGAAGTCGCCGTTATCGCCCGTGTCGTAGCTTCCCACTTGGCGCACGTCGAGACCATCGACTGCGGCGGTTGCCAACGCGGCTAAAGTGAGATGCGATCTTGCCATACCTACAGGCTAGGTCGACATACGCCGCCAGGGGTCTTACGCCACGCGTGTGGCGAATGCCCGGTGGGCATACCTTTCAAGATTGGTTCGTCTGCATGCTCCGTGATCGTGACTCCCGTTTGCCCGTGTGGCGTTCGCAGGTGGACCGCGATGCCCCGCTGCGCATCCGTGACGATGCGCTCGACATTCTCTTGGCAGACGAGGCGACACGGGTGCTTGCCGTCCGCCGTGGATCCGCCCTTTCGCAGGGCAGGTCGCTCGCTTTAGTGCCGCTCGCGGAGCTTCCCGAAGGGGCAATCCAGTCGGCGGATGCTGTCGTCTACCTGGGCCGCTCGCTCGATGAGGGCGCTCCTGAGCCCGTCGGCACCCCGGTCATCGCCGTTGCCGTTTCTGAGCCCGTTGCGCAAAAACTTGAGACGCCTGGCCGCACCTGGATTAACCTCCGCGCGCTCGGGGGTGACGCGTCGAAGCGCGACACAGAGCTGCTGTCGCAGGCATTTGCCGTCATCAACTGGCACACTTCGCACGGTTTTTCTCCGCGAACGGGCGCCGCCACCGTGCCGGTGAGCGCAGGGTGGGTTCGCAAAGGTGTTGACCCTGAGCACGAGATTTTTCCCCGCATCGACCCGTCGGTGATCGTGGCGGTTCTGGATGCTGACGACCGCATCCTGCTCGGGTCGAATGCGATGTGGGAGGCCAACCGGTTCTCGCTGCTCGCGGGCTTCGTGGAGCCGGGTGAGTCGCTTGAGGCGGCCGTCGAGCGCGAGATCCTGGAGGAATCGGGAATCTTCGTGACCGATGCCCATTACCTCGGCTCACAGTCGTGGCCTATGCCGGCATCGCTCATGCTGGGGTTTGCCGCGCGGGTCGACCCCGAGCGCGAGTCGCTTCTGCGACCCGACGGCGAGGAGATCTTGGAGCTTCGGTGGTTCAGCCGCGAGGAGCTGAGAGACTCCCTCGACTCGATTCTGCTCCCGGGGCGGGCGTCGATCGCCCGGTCGATTCTCGAGTGGTGGTTCGGGGAGCCCATCCCCGAGGGAAAAGCCACCGGTATCTCCCGGTGAGTGGGGTAGCCGACGCCGAGGCGCTCCTGGCTCGCCTCGATTCCGAACAGCGTGAGGCCGCGCTGGCCACCCACGGCCCTGTCTGCATGCTTGCCGGTGCTGGCACCGGCAAGACCACCGCGATTACCCACCGAATTGCCTATGGCGTCGCGTCGGGCGTGTACCCGCCGAGCAAGGTCATGGCGCTCACCTTCACGGCCAAGGCGGCGGGGGAGCTGCGGTCGCGCCTCAGACGGCTGGGCGCGTCGGGCGTCTCTGCCCGCACCTTTCACGCCTCGGCCCTGGCTCAGCTCAACTTCTTCTGGCCTCAGGTGATCGGCGGCACCATGCCCCGCATTGTGGACAGCAAGGGACGACTGCTCGGCCAGGCAGCCGAATCTCTGGGGCTCAAGCTCGACACGGCAACCCTTCGCGATCTGGCCGCGGAGATCGAATGGCGCAAGGTGTCTCGACTAAGCCTCGAAGAATACGCCGAGGCAGACCGGGCGTTGCCAGCCACCGTGAATCTCGACCGCATGGTTGCGTTGCACAAGGCTTACGAAGACATCAAAGATTCACGTCGGCAGATCGATTTTGAAGATGTTCTGCTCGCGACGGCGGGCATGATCGAATCCGAACCTCGCGTGGCCGACCATGTGCGGGAGCAGTACCGCTTCTTCGTCGTGGATGAGTACCAGGATGTCTCCCCGCTTCAGCACTATCTGCTCCAGCTGTGGTTGGGCGACCGCCAGGATGTGTGCGTCGTCGGAGACGCCAGCCAGACCATCTATTCATTCGCCGGGGCATCGTCACGCTTTCTCCTGCGGTTCCCCTCTGAATACCCCGAGGCAACGGTTGTGCGCCTCGAGCGCAACTATCGCTCAGCCGGTCCGATCATCGAAACCGCTAACCAGCTCATGCGCGATCGCCCGGGTGCCCTCGCCCTGCGCCCCGCGCCACCGGCGTCGCCGTCGGCCGCCAAGACCAAGCAGCCCGCCGCCCCCACCTTCACCGCCCACGCCTCGGATGGTGCGGAGGCTAGGGCTGTCGCCCGGGCTATCGAAGCCGAACTGGCCGAGGGTGTCGAGCCGCAAGACATCGCTGTTCTGTATCGAGTGAACTCGCAGGCGGTTCTGCTCGAGGCGGCCCTGGGTGACCTCGGAATCACCACGAGGCTCACGGGAGCGACTCGGTTTTTTGAACTACCCGAGGTGAAGCAGGCGATCATGATGCTCAAGGGCGCGGTCGTCGGCGGTGCCGCCGAACCGCTGTTCAAGACCGTCAGCGATGTTCTGCGCTCGCTCGGCTGGTCGCAGCAGGCGCCGGAAACTCGCGGGGCAGTGCGTGATCGCTGGGAGTCTCTCAACACGATCATGACCCTCGCGGAGGAGGCGGGCAGGGGCATCCCGCTGCGTCGATTCGTCGACGACCTGAGCGATAGGGCCGCAACCCAGAACGAACCGACCATGCGCGCCGTGACCCTCGCGACCATCCATGCGGCTAAGGGCCTCGAGTGGTCGAGCGTCTACCTCGTTGGACTCGGCGAGGGGCTGCTGCCCATCACCTATGCCAAGGATGAAGCGGCGATCGATGAGGAGCGGCGGCTGCTCTATGTGGGGATTACGCGAGCACGGGATCGACTGGCGCTCTCGTGGGCAGCTGCAGGACAGGGCGGCCAGCGTCAACCAAGCCGTTTCCTTGCGGAACTGCGCACCCGCACTCCTGGTGCACGCTCCACTCGCGGCTGACGCGATTGCCCGTCGCAGCCTCGATGCTCGTTGAGGTCGACGCCGGGGTCTCGCCTCCTGCGAGCCGTGCCTCGATCAGGCGCATCACGTGCGCCGTGACTTCGGATGCGAGCAGGCCGGTATCGAGAGCGCTTCGCCGCCCCCACAGCTGGGATGCGATGGCGGGCCATGCCGCGTCGTCGTCTCGACGATGCAGGTCAAGACAGTGCAGGCAGGCGGTTCGCCCTGGCTCCACCAGCGGTCCGAGCCGAACGGCCTCGTCGCCGAGCACCACAGGAAGGTGCGCAATATCGCGCCGAAGCCATTCGCCTCGCTCGCTCGGCACCGTTACGTAGTGAGAGACGATCACGGCAATCGCGGGGCGCTGGGTGGCCGGCTCCCTGAGCAGTCCGCGCTCATCGAGGGCAAATCGCAGACGATCCGCCGTGATGCCCACTCCGGTGACCACAACCCCGTCGGGGTCGGCCGGCACCGGGCGAGGCACAAGAGCGGGGGCGAGCAGGCCGAGAAGGGCGTCGACGTCGTGCTGCGCTATCGCGGCGGCGTCGGCGATGAGACCCAGCGCAGGTCGGCTCGTGCCGCCGACAAGTGCAGCGAGCAGGCGTTCCTGCGCATTGGTCACGCCGGACATCACCACCGCCGGGCGATCCACCCCGATCTGCAAGCTATCGGGGCTGCGCCAGACGAGGGGGAGTCGGGGGTCGATTCGCAGGGGCACGCCGTCATGATGGAGCACTCGGCGGGTCAGCCGCCGAAGTTTTCCACACGCCGCCTGTCTTAGCTTTCTGTGGGGCGCTCGCCGTTGTCGTCGCCGAGCAGCTCTTCGATGGCCCTGTCGATGTCATCAAGCTCTGGCTCGGGGCCCGTAAGGCGGGCGATGAGCTCAGCAGGGGAGTCGATATCGGCCGAGGTCGGCACAAGGTCGGGGTGCGACCAGAGCGCGTCGCGTTCGTCGGCGCCAACGGCATCCGTCACCTGCTGCCACATGGCCGCAGCCTCCCGCAGACGACGGGGCCGCAATTCGAGCCCCACCAGGGTGGCGAAGGCCGACTCGGCCGGGCCGCCCGATGCCCTGCGGCGACGCACCATCTCGGCGATGGCGGCGCTCGATGGCAGCCGCGTCGTCGCGCTCGCCGTCACGACATCGACCCATCCTTCGATGAGGGCCAGAATCGTCTCGAGCCGAGTGAGGGCCGCGATCTGGGCTTCCGTCTTGGGCGGGATGAGCGCGCCACTCTGCAGAGCATCCCGCAACTGCTCCGGGTTGGAAGGGTCGAAGTCGACGGCGAGCTGCTCAAGCGGCTCCGTATCGATGTGGATGCCACGGGCATATTCGGTGATCGCCGAGATCAGCTGCAGGCGCAGCCACTTGGCGTGACGGAACAGGCGGGCATGGGCCAGCTCGCGAACCGACAGGTAGATCTGCACCTGGTCGGCCGGAATGTCGAGGCCCTCACCAAACGCGGCGACGTTCTGCGGCAGGATCGCCGCCTGGTGCTCCGAGACTCCCTCGGCGCTGAGCAGAGGGATGCCGATGTCGCCGCCGGAGACGACCTCGGTCGAGAGCTGGCCGACAACCTGGCCGAGCTGCATCGCAAACAGCGTGCCGGCGATATTGCGCAGCAAAGGGCCGGCGTTCGTGAGCATGCTCGCGATCTCTTCAGGAGCCTGCTGGCGAATCACGTCGGTCAGAGCATCCGCAATGCTCGTGGCGACGGGCTCGGCAAGCTGGGTCCACACGGGCATCGTTGCCGAGACCCATTCGCTGCGGCTCAGGATGCGGGGCTCGACGGTGAGTTCGGTGATCGAGGTGACCTCGCCGAGCCACAGGGCGGCGATCGAGAGAACCTGGTGGAAGGCCTCGCGGTCGGCGGGGGTGACGGCAGAGACGTCGGCGGAGGCGATAGCGATGGCCTGTTCGCGAGCGACATCCCAGTTGATGCCGTCGCCCGACTGCTGAAGCGCGCTCTGTAGCTGGCTGATCAGCTGAGCAATAAGACGGGGGTCATCGGGGAGCCCTGCGGCTCCTGCGAGACGCTGCGGGTCGATGTCGGAGTTGCCGGAAAGAAGCTCCCGAAGCATCTCCCGGAACTCCTCCTCTGGGTCGCGTTGGGAATCATCAGCCATACGAACTACGCTAGCCGCTGCATCCTCTGGATGCCTGTGTTTTGACCGGAGGCAGCCGCCTCGACTGTGCGCCCGTGGCGAACAGCGCTGCGAAAGGACCACGGTGTCGCTCTTCACCACCCCCACCGACCGCCAGGGCAGAGATCGGTTGCCTCGACGGCTGCGAGTGGGATGGACCCTCGTTCTCGTTGCTGCCGCCGCAATCGTGGCGTTTTCGTTCCTGCCGACCCCCTACGTCATCCAACAGCCCGGGCCCGTCTTCGACACCCTGGGCACGGTCGAGATCGATGACAAAGAGGTTCCGCTCATCGACATCGATGCCGAAACCTATCCGACGGATGGGTCGCTCGACATGCTCACGGTGAGCGTTGTCGGCAGCAGGGAGACGCGGCCCAACTGGTTCTCGGTCGCGCAGGCCTGGTTCGATTCGAGCAAGGCTGTGCTGCCCCTCGACTCGGTGTACCCACAGGGCGTCACCCTCGAGCAGAGCCGCGAAGAGAGCCGCATCGAGATGGAGAACTCGCAGCACGATGCTGTAGCGGCGGCCCTGCGCCAACTCGGCTACGACGTGCCGACGACCCTCACCATCGCGACCGTAGAGGAGGGTTTCCCGGCCGAAGGGCTCCTCGAGGTGGGCGATCAGATCGTCACCGTCAACGGTGAGTCGTTCGCCGATGTTGCGAGCATGCGTGAGGAGCTGGCCGACAACGGAACCGAAAGCCCCGCGACGATCGAGGTTGTCCGCGATGGCGAAGCCACAACGCTTGAGGTGACGCCCGTGCCGAGCGAGCTGACGGGGGTGCCGATCGTGGGCGTCGCCGTGCAGGTCTCCTATGAGCTGCCGGTCGATGTGACCATTCGGCTCGACAAAGTGGGCGGCCCGTCGGCCGGGCTGATGTTCGCGCTTGGCATCTACGACAAGCTCACGCCGGGCGATGAGACCGGGGGAGAGAGCATCGCCGGCACCGGGACGATCACGGGGACCGGCGAGGTCGGGGCCATCGGCGGGGTTCGGCAAAAGATGTACGGAGCCCTCAAGGCGGGTGCCGACTGGATGCTCGTGCCGGCCAGCAACTGCGCCGACGTTGCAGGAAACGAACCGGATGGGCTCTCGGTTTTTGCCGTAGCAACGCTAGACGAGGCGCTCACGGCACTCGAGGGAATCAGCGGCGGATCCACGGACGATCTGCAGACCTGCGACGCCGTCGCGGCGGCCGCGGCTCGCTGAAAGGCGTTCTCGCAGGATCGCAGTATTCCGGCACGTTAAGCTAGGCGTACGACGCCCGAGTTCTCACCAGGAGTACAGTGACTTCCGCACAAGCCCAGACACCCAGCTCAAGCAAGCGGGGAACGCTCGTCATCACGGCAGTAATCATCGCTGTTGCCGTAGTGCTGTTCTTTCTCTTTTCCGGCCTCTACACCGACTGGCTCTGGTACGAGCAGCTCGGGTTCGAGTCTGTTCTGACCACTCAGTGGCTCGCCCGAAGCGTAATGTTCGCCATCGGTTTCGTGGCCATGGCGGTGCCCGTCTGGGCCAGCATCGAGATCGCGTTCCGCAAACGCCCGGTCTACGCCAAGCTCAACGCGCAGCTTGACCGCTACCAGCAGGTCGTCGAGCCGCTGCGTCGCCTCGCGACCTTCGGCATTCCGATCGCGTTCGGATTCTTTGCGGGAATCGCCTCGGCATCCCGCTGGGAGGTTGCGCTCATGTGGCTCAACCGCACCCCCTCCGGTGAGGTCGACCCGCAGTTCGGGCTCGACATCTCGTTCTACCTGTTCGAGCTGCCGTTCTACCAGGGCGTCGTCACCTTCGCCTCGGCGGTCGTCATCATCTCCGCTCTTGCTGCTCTCGCGACGAGCTACCTCTATGGCGCGATTCGCGTCAGCGGGCGCGAGGTGCGTATCTCCAAGACGGCGCGCATCCAGCTTGCGGTCATGGCCGCCATTTACCTGCTGCTGCAGGCGGTAGCGTTCTGGCTCGACCAGTACGCGACCCTCTCGGAGTCGAGCAGCGGGCTCATCACGGGTGCGTCGTACACCGACGTCAACGCCGTGATCCCCGGCAAGGCGATCATCGCCGGTGTTGCCGCCTTCGTCGCCGTGCTCTTCTTGATCACGGCCTTCATTGGCCGCTGGCGCCTGCCGATCGTTGGAACCGCGCTGCTCATCGTGAGCGCCATCCTCATCGGATCGGTCTACCCGTGGATCATCCAGCGCTTCCAGGTCGAGCCGAGCGCCCGCAGCCTCGAGTCGACCTATATCGAGCGCAACATCGAGGCAACTCGAACCGCATACGGTGTTGAGGATGTCGTGGAGACGCCGTACTCGGCCACCTCCACTGCAGAGCCCGGCCAGCTGCGTGACGATGCCCAGACCACCGCGAGCATCCGCATCCTTGACCCTGCGCTGGTGTCTGACTCGTTCCGTCAGCTTGAGCAGATCAAGCAGTACTACTCGTTCGCAGAGCACCTCGACGTTGACCGCTACGTAGTCGACGGCGAGACCCAGGACACCGTGATCGCGGTGCGCGAGGTCAACTCCGCCAACTCGGGTGGGCAAAACAGCAAGTACAACCAGACGTTCGTCTACACGCATGGTTATGGCGTTGTTGCGGCGGCCGGTAACCAGCGAACCGCAGATGGTATGCCGGAGTTCACGGAGTCGGGCATCCCGAGCACGGGAGTCCTGGGCGAGTACGAGCCGCGCATCTACTTTGGCGAGTCGTCTCCCGAGTACTCGATCGTCGGAGCGCCAGAAGGTGCGCCCAAGATTGAGCTTGACTACCCCTCGGGTGGCGAAGAGAGCAACCAGAACGCCACGACCACCTACCAGGGTGACGGCGGGCCCAAGCTCGACAACTTCTTCAAGCAGCTGATCTTTGCGATCAAGTTCCAGTCGGAGCAGATTGTGCTGTCGGATGCGGTCAACTCTGACTCGCAGATCCTCTACGACCGCGACCCGCGTCAGCGTGTGCAGAAGGTTGCGCCGTACCTCACCCTCGACAGCGATGCCTACCCGGCCGTAGTCGACGAGAAGGTCGTCTGGGTTGTTGACGGTTACACGACGAGCGCGCAGTACCCGTACTCGCACGTTGAGGCGCTGAGCACCTCAATCGTCGACACGTACACCGAGGAGCCGCTGGTTCCGCTCGACCAGATCAACTACATCCGCAACTCGGTCAAGGCGACCGTCGATGCCTACTCCGGTGAGGTCACCCTCTACGCGTGGGACGACGAGGACCCCATCCTCGAAACGTGGCAGAAGATCTACCCGAGCACGATCAAGCCGGCCAGCGAAATGAGCGAGCAGCTGCTCGACCATGTTCGCTACCCCGCCGACCTGTTCAAGGTGCAGCGCGCCATCCTCGGCACGTACCACGTCACCGATTCGAACTCGTTCTACTCGGGCGACGACGCATGGGCCACCCCGGTTGATCCAACGGCTCCCGCCGCAACCGCCAAGGCTCAGCCGCCGTACTACCTGTCGATGCAGCTGCCCGGCATGGAGGCCCCGGCGTTCTCGCTGTACTCCACGTACATCCCCAAGTCGGCGGGTGAGTCGCGCAACGTGCTCACGGGCTACCTCGCGGTCAACTCCGACCCGGGCGAGGACTACGGAAAGTTCACGCTGCTGACGCTGCCCAAGCAGGACACGGTGCCCGGCCCCGGCCAGGTGCAGAACAACTTCAACGCCGACCCGACGGTCTCGCGGGAGTTGAACATCCTGAACCAGGGTGCGACCACGGTCAAGAAGGGCAACCTGCTGACCCTGCCGGTCGGCGGAGGGCTGCTCTACGTGCAGCCGGTCTACGTGCAGTCGACGGGTGAGACCAGCTACCCGGTTCTGCAGAAGGTGCTCGTCTCCTTCGGTGACAAGATCGCCTTCGAAGACAGCCTGGATGCTGCGCTCGACGCAATCTTCGGAGGAGACTCCGGCGCGGCCGCCGGCGACCAGGATGTTCCGGGCGTGACGCCGGGAACGCCCACCACTCCGACGACGCCCGACACGGATGAGCCGACGGATGGCGCGACCGGCGGCGACACCGGCACCGAGTTCGAGCAGGCTCTGGCCGACGCTCAGTCAGCCCTCAAGGAGCGCGAGGCCGCGTACGCTGCCAACGATCTCGTTGCTGCGGCCCAGGCCGACCAGAAGCTCCAGGACGCCCTGGAGCGGCTCTTCACCGCATCCAACTAGCGCTGCACCGAAGCCGCCCGTGGTCAAGCGGGCGGTTTCGGTGTGGTAAAGTTGTCTCTTGTAACGCGGGGTGGAGCAGCTCGGTAGCTCGCTGGGCTCATAACCCAGAGGTCGTAGGTTCAAATCCTGCCCCCGCAACCAAGGCTGGTTCATGAAATGCTTGTAACAGCATCATGAATTTGCACAGAAAGGGCCGGTTTCGCTGAAAAGCGAGACCGGCCCTTTGTTGTTCCTGCACATTTTCTTTCTTGGCTGAACTTCAGCCAAAGAATTTTGCCCATTAACGACGTCCAGCCTGCTTTTCGGCAGGCTGGATTGTCTGGGTACTGCAGGAAGCTAGTTGTGTGAGGTGCCTTAGCGTTGGGCGCTGAGGGCAGATCTGCCGGGGGTTCGGCTGAGGGGCTGCCCGGAGGGGTCTTTTCGGCGCCGTGCGCGGTGGCGGGGTCCGCCGTCTTCGACGCGGCTTGCCTCTGCGGTGAAGAATGTCGTGATTCGCTCGATGTTTGAGGAAACGACTGCGATGGCCATCGCTAGGTAGTTGAACGCGTATCCGCGTCCGGAGCGCTTTCTAGGGTTTGCCATGTCCTCGCGCCCGTTCTTGAGGAGGTTGTTGGATGCCTCGACCAGGCTGCGCATCCCGAAGTAGCGTCGCCATTTAAGGGACCGGTATCGCAGTGGCTGGAGGTGTTTGATCGGTTGGGGCGCGTTCTTTCCGCCTTTGCTGCGGTTGGCGTCGCTTTTCGGGAGCAGTGGCGGAACGGAGATGCTCGTTGTGGCGGGAGCGTGTTCCGGAGCCTGCGGCATCTTTTTGATGTCGGGGTAGCTGAATCGTTGCCACCCGTCAGCATCGGGTCGGCCCTTGGGGATCATGCGGTATGGCTCGCGATTAGCGATGAGTTTGTCGAGTTTCGCGAGCGGACCCGCAAGCTCGTCGCGGACTTCGATAGCTGCTTGGTAGTCGCTCTCGGTGATGTTGTCGTGGTTCGGCTTGTTCAGGTACCGCCAGATGGTTTTCTCGGCGGCTTCGGCTTCGCCAAGGAAAGTTGCGTTGCTGGCGGTCGCTGTGATGAGGCCCTCGGGCATCCAGTTCACGTGCCAGTTACCGTCGACGAGGATGAGGTCTTCGTAGTAGCTCTGGAGGCCAAGGTCGAGGGCTTTGTAGTCGAACACGGGTCGCGCCCCCATCCGCCTGATGGGGATGTGGAAGTTGTCTGGATTCTCGCCGTTGTAAGCGCGATCGACTATCACGTAGGGTGCGGTGAATCCGAGGTCGATGTGGCGGCGGACGAGCTCTGCCGCGTGGCCCGATAGTTTGCCGGGATTGTGACAGCTGATTGCGGTGATGAGGGAAGGGAACTGCTGGTTTTCGCCAGGCTGGTTCCACACCATGACAGCCGTTTCAAGCTCATAGGCGGCTTCGTCGGTTCCCGCTCCGGTGCCCTCGTGGTTTCCATAGCGTGCGTAGCGGGTGGAGAAGGCGTCGGGGTTGCTCCGGTCTCCGTCGCCGGTGGTGTTCTTGGGGCCTCTGATGCGTCCTCGCGTGGCATCGATCGCTGCGTTCCCCTGGTAGCGGCTCCAGATGTCTCTGGGCAGGAGGCGTAGAGAGGCTACGACGAGGAGGTTGCAGAGGACGTCGAGTCGCTGTTGGTTGCGCTCTCGGCGGTGTGTACCGTCGGCTGTTGCTTGGGCGGCCAGGAGGGCCCGGAATTCGTCGGCCTTGAGGATGCGATTGCGGGGTGCCGGATAAGGGTCAATGGTGTGAACGAGCCTGTTGGCGGCACGCCAGATGCGGTTGTACCAGTCGTGGCGGTCTCCCTCCGTGTCGCTGATGCCGAGAGTGGCGAAGTGCTCGATGGTGAGGCGGTGGTGGATGGTGTCGGCGAGTTCGGGGTAGGTCACGCCTCGCCCTGCCTGCATGTTGAGCAGGAACAGAGCCAAGACTGCGCGGGCGGGGATGATGGCGGGTCGACCGGCGTTGCCTTTTCGGTCGGCTCTGGTCCATGCTTCGATCTGCTCGATTGCCCCGGAGGTGTCGACGATTCGGAGCGCAGTGTTCAAGTACGCGCGCGGAACAGGGTGGGAGCGTGTTTCTTTCTCGTAGTCGTGGTGGGAGAGGCCGAAGGTTTCCCTGAAGCGTGACTCTAGGAGGTTTGCGCCGGTGGCGGTCAGGTGGAGTGGGGTGCTCATGAGCGGCCAGCTCCGCGAAGTGCGCGACGGTAATCGATGTCGTTGGCGGCTTCGATGTACTCGAGGTAGTGGTGCAGATTGTCGAACTTGGTAAAGCCAGCGGCGCGTTGTAGGTCCTTCATCGGGGTGGAGGCCTTGAGGTGGCTGAGAATCCACGTCGCTCGCAGCCTTGCGCTATTGGGCGCCTCTCCTGCACTGCTGGTGGCGAACTCGTTGATGAAGTTCTTGTTCTTCACCGTGCGACCCGGAGCACCCCACAGGGGGCGGCCGGCGGGGCGATCTGTAGCTATTTGGATTGCCCACTTTTCCCACTCGTAGGACACCGGTACCATCCGGGCTGTTGCGCCGCGCACTGTGACGGTCACCCCGTATGCGTCGCTGACGATGTCCGCGGGCTGAACGAGCAGGATCTCGGCCGGACGGAGTCCGGCGCCGGCAATGAGGGCCAGCATGGCGCGGGCGTTGTGACGCCCGATCGCAGTTGGCTGCCCCTTCGCCCACGCTACGACGGAGTTCATCTCTTTGTCGGAGTACGGAGCCTGGATGACGCGGCGTCGAATCGGCGTGAACTCGGTCACGCTGTCGCTGGGTGCAACAACCTCAGTGACGCGGGCAAGCACCGAACGGTAGGTCGCAATTGATCCGTCAGAGAGGTTGAGGCTGTTGCAGTAGAACTCGATGAGTCGTCGGGAGAAGATCGCGGTTGACTCTAGCGTCAGCCCCTGTTCAGTGACGGCCCAACGCACGAAGCCCGCGGTGATCTTAAGGACGCGATCGGCAGGATATGACGAGGCCGCTGCGGTGAGCACTGCGGCATCGAAAACAAACTCCCGAATCGCGAGCCATTCACGCTCTGAGCCATTCGGTGCGTACTGCTGCAATGAGGCAATCACCTCCTCCGGTTCGGAGCGGTAGTGACGCCCATCCAGTATCGCATCCTCACGCGGCGGCGAATCGAAAGAAGATGAAGCGGGGGTGGAAGCCGTTTTGTTGTTCACAAGGTGTCTGTGTGCGGCGCCAAACTCTGTCGATGTTCTCTATTTAGGGTTATTCCCCGCTAGGACACGGCATCAACCGTTCCGTTGAAGCGAAACTGAGATGCTATGGGTATAAAGTCGTCGCATGGAAACGACGTCGGTGACCGGGCGTGAGCGGGTGCGAGCATCGTCGGGGTTCAAGTTTGAGCCACGACAACTCGCAGCCAACCCCAAGAGCTTCGGCCGAATGAGTGGCCGTTTGGTGCCCGCCGACGGCGTTGACGATGCCGACCCGCGCTTTCGTGGCGCGCAACTTCAACATGCGGTGTCGAACGCGATTCGTGAAGAGCTCCTGGCTCACGGGTACGGTTTGGCTGACTACCTCGAACAGTTGCGGCCAGCCGCGCCGGGGATGAGCTATGACCGAGTTATCCGCATTCAGCGCGGAGAAACCCTGATGCAATTGGCCGATCTCACCATGTGGTGTGAGCGGTTCGAACGGGTGCGTTCGGTAGCCATGGCAGAGCTTGCGAGCCAAGCCAACCAGTGACCGCTGCCATCGTGGATTGCACTGTTACTCCTGCCCATCGGATCTATCGTCGAAATCATGGGTGGAGACGCAGAGCGGCCAACTTCAGTCGAGCGACTGCTCGGTAACGAGGGCGGCGTATGGACGGTGACCACCGCTACCAGCCACTATGTCTTCGATCTTGACCACATGACTGTCACTCGACACCGCGGCGCCAATGCCCCCGAATCAATCAACGACACCACGCGGCCTATTGCGCAGATCCAACGGTGCGAAGTGGGGTTCCAAGGTGCTTGGACGATGAAACCCGAAGGTGAGTTGGCCAACTTCCTCGAGGACTTCTGGCAAGTCTCAAGTGCGATCAAATCTATCGAGAGAGATTCGAAGTCTGGGTCGTACGAGCCCTGAGGTGGCGTTTGTAGGGTTGAGGATCGGCAAGCTCAAACTACTGATGTCAGGATGCACCGCATCCCTAACTAGATAAGTACGTCTGTGATCGGCCCTCCGACGACACCGGGTTCGAGGATCAGGGCTGGCGAATAGTGTGAATCACTGACGTCGTTGTTCTCCCATTCGTACACCACCGTGCGGAGGGTATTGAGATAGCGCCCGATAAGTACGGCCATTGGGTAGGGGCCGTGGAATGCAAGATGTATTTCGGCACGTCCGCTTTTCGCGGCCAGCTGTCTGATCTGCTTAGCAACGTCAGCGCTGAGCCGCCCCGCTTCTCTCGGATCAATCCGATCTGGTCCGACAACTGAGATGACGGCCGCTTTCGCAAACTGTTCGGTGGAATCGTGCAGGATGCGCTTGAAGGCTGTTTGATCTGGGTCGGGCGCGAGGCTTACGAAGACTGCGGCACGGTTGGGTAACTCGAGGAGTCGCGGTTGTTCAAGTGGTATGAGGCTGCTGCGGATTCGAGTCGTTATCGGATCGTCTTCGGGTATGACTGACGACCAAATTTGATCGCGAGCATCAAGCACCTCGATGTTGCCGATCTTGGTTTCAGGCAGCGCTGCTCCAATTGCGAGGGCGACCGAGAGGTGCGCCCCGCCGGAGATCCTTGCGGTTTTCGCACTCGAGGCGTACACGGCGTCCCCGGTGAGAGGCAAAGTGGTCTTCAAACGCTTGAGTCCATCGCGCGAAGGCAGACGCCCGTTGTCGGACGGATTGATACGGATGTGCAAATCATCTTCGTCAGCCTCGAAGGCAAACGGTGTCGGACGTGTCTGGACTCGGATGGTGAAGGGCCGGCCTTCCTTGTGGATTCCAGGCTTGCGCTGCTCGATTCGGTGCATCAGTAGATCACGCACGATCTCTATTTCACCGTAGACGCTCAGCATGTTGCTCTGCTTCTTGTCAGCGAGCGTCCGCGCGGGTGCCTGCCGAAGGAGACGGTCTGGACTGTTGAAGTCGCACTCCGACGTGCTGCCGGCCCGAGAAATCGTGTTGGCGATACACAGACTGAATGCGGGGTCTCTGTCGAGTTCGAGCAGACGAGGCAATTCGCGCTCGCGGACGATTTCGCTGTGAACGATCTCAGGGGTTACGACGAGAACACCAGCCGAGAGCCCATGAGTGAGGGCTTGTTCGAGCCGGTCGGTCGTTGTGCCAGGGCGTAGGTCGTTGTGGTCTCGCCAAACGACGAGTCCGGCAGCTCTGAGAAGGCTTTCGAGAGATTCCGCTTGTGGTGTTCCGTCGGACTGCCGATACGAGATGAAGACGGGACCGGCACCACGGACTGCTCGGTCGGGCAGGATCCCCAGCGGCTCGAACCTGGATTCGGGGATAGAGACGGCGGTGTCGGTTGTCGTGATGCGACCCCAACGTTGCCGTTGGGCGATGAGTCCGACGAACGGCTGGGTTCGGCCGAGCGCATGGATGACTAGGGCAATTGCACCGTCGCTTCGCTTTGCGGTTGCGCGTATGGCGTCGAGGTCTGTCGGGCTCGGCCCCGAGGGTGCGGGATGGCTGTGCCATTCGCCGATGTAGCCCGTCGGATCGTCGTCTGTTCGCCCGGAGAGGAACTCCTCAAGGAGCTCGTTTGCTCGGATGTCGTCTCGAACGTAGTTGTTGGAGGTGGAGCCGGGGCCATCGACAACCAAGGCATGGGTAACGACGATATTGTGCCCTTCCCTGTAGCCGAGAAGGATGCCACCTGTCTCGAGGGGCAGATGCTTCGCGGTCTCGGCTGCGATCGTCTCTTGTGTGTCGCCTCTCATCTCGATGAGGGCGGGCAGGTGGGTCACCGCTGAGGTCCTTCCGGGGTTGTGGCTATGTGCCTTACTTCTCCGGCCGGATGGCGAGGATGATTGACGAGCAGTCCGATGGCGTGGCGCACTGTTGCCGCGGCTGCTTCGATTACTGCATATGGCGGTGTCGGGGAAATGGGGCTTCCGCATCCCGCCTCGAACGTTTCACTTCTGGTCAGGTGTGCATCGAGGGCTGAGGGAGGGAGAGGAGTGGCGCCGTCGAGCGGTGGCAACACGTCAATGCGGTACGTGTCACCGTTGTTTTGGAGTGCTGCCGAGAGGACTCGCATTCCCAGCGATTGGGCCGTGACGTGGAGGAGTGCTGTGGTGGCGAAATCGGCTGTGGTGTTGATAACGAGGTCGTGGGTTCTCAGGAGCTCGACGGTTTTGTCGCCTGAGGTGAGCCGGTCATTGACTACTGCGACGTCGGCGGCTGCGATTTCTTTGCGCGCCACCAGATGTTCTTTCACAGCTTTGCCCTTTGCTAGCCCAACCGCTTCGGGACCGACAAGGTGACGAACGAGGTTGCCGGGCATAACGATGTCACTATCAACAAGGGTCAGATGGCGGATGCCAGACCTCGCGATGGTGTCGGCAACGAAGGAGCCCAGCGCGCCGATGCCGACGATAGCGACACGGGAATCGTGGAGTGAAGGGGCGTGTATGCCTGTGCGGGCTTGCTTTGCCTGGTCAGTATCCGCTCCAGAACGCAGACGTCTGACGGCGATCCCGCCGGCCGTCGTTGGCCAGACTTCCAGAGCGATCGCGCCGTCGTGTGAACCACGTCGGTAAATGAGAACGACGACTGTCACAGTGTGCGCGCGAATCCGGCGGTCCAGATCAACGGTGGGATCGATCAGCGCCGCGATGTCGTCCCAGGTCCGGGGAGGAACGGCTACTTGGCCGAGCTCGGCAACGTATCCGAATCGATCTCTGTTCGCTTTCGTCGGTTTTGCTGGTCGCGTGCCCATGCCCATCCGCATGACGTTGTTATTTGCAGGGCGGAAGCGCACAAACCTGTTTCGTTGTTCGGCGAGATCGTCGTACAAATAGATGCGAGTATCCTCGGATAGAGTGAAGTACCGGTCGAGGTCAAGGTCTGGACGGTCGTTCGGCCAGTCGGCGTCTGACTGCTCGAACCAAGCGGTGATGTGCTCAATGAACTTACTCGCCTCGGTCCACCACAATCCATCGTGATCGTCTTCGGCGACCAGACACAATGAGCCGTCTACTTCTCGATGCCATGACCAGGGCACCTGTCCGAGTTCGACGGGAACGACACGCGGCGGCTGAAACGGGAACCGCGATCGCAACGTAATAAGTACCTCCGTGGCTCTGCCGGAGTGTTGGATGGATCCCCGCCATCCGGCTTTGTTTTCGGCGAAGCCGGCGCGGATGAGGCCTTCTTCAAAGTGTTGCCGCGAGTAGGCGATGTAGTCGTCGTACTCGGTCAGGCTCAACCGAAGGTCCTTGGTCCAGCGGGCACGACCCTGGCGCCAGCAAGGATCGCGGACGCACGCTTGCTGCCGTCCGCGTTGAATCCAGGCGGCATCGGGAACACCGTCTTGTCGTCCCCGTTCTTACCGAGAAGCTTCTGGAAGGCAAGCGCCGCGGTGCCCTCATTTTCCTCTGCAAGTGCATCGTCCGCAGCGGAGGCAGCATCCGCGAGACGAGTTCGCGCCGCCTCGAGGTCCTCGTCCGTGGCCCGTATGCGGATTGTCGCACCAGGAAGCGTGGGGTCGTTCACACCGATCCCGTAGATCACGAAGTTCTCGATGATCTTGCTTACTTCGGCCAGAGCGGACACGTAGTATTCCGCTTGGTCGTTCCCCGACACAGCGCCTGAGGCGAAGGCCTGGTACGTTGCGAGTTCGAAGAAGAAGCCCCCTGGCTTCTTGTTGCCGAGTTGAGCGCGTTGGGTCTGGCGGAGCAGCTTGACCGTCGGTACGTAGTAGCCATCGTGGATCGCGTTCATCTCGCTGGACAGTGAGGTGAGCTCCTCGGGGTTCGTGCGTACCCACTCGTCCTCGTCGCCCTTTTGCGGGATTTCCCATGTCTCGCCGTCCCAGTGGGGGCGGGCTGGGACTGCGTCCACGTAGAGGTCGTACTCAGGGAAGGAGACCTGGAGGCTGCGGTCCTGGCGCTTGGTGCGTCGGTGTCCGTCGCTGTCCGTGCCGAACTCTGCGTGTAGCACCGTGAAGAACCTGTCCAGGATGTCCTTCGATGTGACGTCCGTCGGCATTTCAGGGAGACGCACGAACACGTCGACATCCTTGATTCGTTTGATCGACACGCTGCGTTTGTATGAACCGATCAGCACGGGGCAGACTCCGTACTCGGTGAGTTTGGCGTCCGCTTCTAACGCGTCGCGTACCAGCCGATGCGCCTCCGGCGCGTTGGTTTTGTCATCGCCGGGCTCGATGGCGCTAAGTGCTTCCTTGAACTGCTGCTTGAGATGAGCCATTGGCTCCTCCGATTCGGGTTGGAGGGGGTGGAATATACTGATTCTCCCTCAAGCCACCGACATCGAGAGTAGAGCGGGGGCTACTTGCCGCCTTTGCCTGCGCCCCCTTGAATCCCGGCCGAGCTCGGGAAACAGGGCTTGTAGGTCAGATCTACACCCCGATCTGTTCACACGCGAGAACAATGGGTGCGGAGGATGGTACTCTCCGGCTGGCCAGTAGTCGCGACTCCAAGAAAAGTAGCCAATCGCCGTCTTGTGTCGCGCGAGCGAATTGCGAGTTGGGCCCAAACCCGCCGTCGTAGTCTTCGGCTCACTCGAGTCGTCGGACATAGTGTCAAGGACGCAACTAGTGACCTCTGCCATCGTGGATGGCACTGTTGCTTCCGACCATCGGATCTATCGTCGAAATCATGGGTGGCGTGCAGCGGTCAATGAGTCTCTTGGCCGCTGCGCGAGTGCGACTTGGCGTGGACCAGTGCAGCGTCTAAGGAATCCGTCAAGAACGTACTTGGCGACTCCGGGATACCAGCGCAAGCTGGAGCGTGGTTTGGGCCTCGGGACAGAGGGCCACGCATGAACCAGTCGAGCAACGACTCAAACGCTGACGGTCTTCTCATGGTGGAGACTCTGGTCGAAGGACTCGGGAAGCCGCTGACCGCCTTCATCGCCGGGGTCAGCGAAGCTACTGTCGCGAAGTGGGTAAGCGCGGAACTCGTCCCCCCGAGTATCTCGAGAGGAGTTCTCCGGGCTGCGGCCCAGGCATTCAACATCGTCGCCGCAGCCGACTCGGCGGCGCTTGCTCGCGCGTGGTTTGTAGGAACGAACCCGGAACTCGGCGAAGATTAGCCGGCGGAGGCGATACGCGACGGGAGACACCTCGACGTCGTCGCTGCAGCTCGCTCCTACGTGCAGGGCGGGTAGGTAGACAGGCGCCAGGAGCATAGTCAGGTGATGCAGCTAGTAGCTCACTTGGGCGCCAGGTGGGGGCATTCAGCGGCGGCTACAGACCACTACTGCTCGCGAATGCGGTCACAGCGTCCTTCGGAATTCACCTGATGCGAGCAGGTTGAGGGACTTCTCCCTGTCCGCCTCCGAATTCTTTGAACGCACAAGGCGCCGTTGTATTCGATGAATAGTCCGTGGTCGTCGCCGATGCTCACCCCACGGACGCGAATCTGCAGAAGCTGGCAGACACAAAAATGTTCGCATCGGTTTCGACTACATCCACGCCGTCATCGACGACCACACCCGCCTCGCCTACGCCGAAATCCACGACGACGAGAAAGGGACCGCCGCCGCGGGAGTTCTCCTGCGCGCCGCAGAGTTCTTCGCCGCCTGCGGCATCCCGAAGATCGAACGGGTTCTCTCCGACAATGCTTTCGCCGACCGAAACTCGGCCGCGTTCAAACAGGCCGTCGCCGGCCTCCGCGCCCAACAACGCTTCATCAAACCGCATTGCCCTTGGACCAACGGCAAGGTTGAACGCCTCAACCGCACCCTGGCCACCGAATGGGCCTACCGGCAGATCTTCACCAGCAACCAAGCCAGACACGATGCTCTTGCGCCTTGGCTGAACAACACTGAACGCATCTACACGGGCATCGGAGCAACACCCCTCAGCTGAGTGTCACCAACGTCATGACTCAGTACATCTAGAGGCAAAAACCGGTACCGCACCACCAACAGCGCACCATGCGCAGAATACTCAAGCCCGGCACATCCGCGATTGCGCACATCGATTTGAACGGCCAGCTTGGCGTCCTTGGAAGCCACGGCCGCGCCCGCGGTCATCTGGTTTTGTCGCGGCCATCCGGTAGTCTGCGAAAACGCGGCCGCCGGCTGCGACACAGGAGGCGTGGATGACCCGAGCGCACAACTCGCGTTGCACACGACCGCGCTCGAGTGCCATGGACTGGCAGTTGAAACCAACAGCCACCGTAGACGTCTCGCAAGAAATGCACGCTGCCCTGGCTGGCATGCCGAAGCTGGAGCGAGAGATGAAGCTCGCACAGTTCGTGACCATCATGAAGATGGCCGCACGTGGCGACCTTCATCCCGACAGCGCTGACATAGGTCCTATCTGGCGGAATCCAACGCTCTTCGAACTCCGATGGGACTTCGGCCGTGACCTCTATCGACTCGTTCATGCTGAACCGGCCCAGATGCCGAATCACCTCATCGGGCTACGTTTCCATTTGAAGTCACTGGAGGGCTCAGCCCAAGACATCCGAGACGCCCAGGACCAAGAGGTAAGTCTCGCCAAGGTCCGATTCTTCGCCGGGCGAGGGACAAACTGGGGGGTTGTCTAGCACACAGGCGGGAAGTATAGACTGCAGGCTATGACTTCCTTGGAAGCCCTACTGGGTGTCGATCTATCCTCCCCATCTCAGCGACTCGCGCTTGAGCTGGCCGAAAACGATGCGTATATGCTGCGCAACCTCGTGGAGCTCCGCGACCACCTAGGTCTGTCACAGCAGGATGTTGCAGATCGGCTCGGCGTATCCCAGCCGACGATCTCAGCCTTCGAGGCCCATGACAACGACCCGAAGCTGTCTACCGTCAGGCGATATGCCCACGCGGTCGGTGCGTTAGTTTCGCACTCCGTCCAGGACTACCGCGACGGTGCGGCTGGCTTCGATGGGTGGCAGTTCGCTGGCGCCTCTGTAACCCGCGGCCACTTCGGTACCGAATCCAGCAAGCGCAAGCGCCGCACTGCCGTCGAATGGGACCGGGCCGCGGTGTCGGCCTGATGTCCAAGGCACGCAAGGCGGTACCCGTGCAGGTGGAGGACACCCGCGCCCTTCTGAACTTGTTGGATCTAGACGACGTCTACTTCCTGAATCTCTCGGTCGAGCGAGCTGACAACAGCAACGACAAAGACCTTCAAGACGGCCCGCGTCTGGAACACCAAGTGTTCTCGCAGCACGATGAAACGACCATGAGCGTGCGCCTCCAGACGACTGTCGAAGCAGTCGATGCTGTCTACGTCGTTGATGTCGTGACCGACTACCTGTCGCAGGTGCCCTACGAGACCGGGATCGACGTGCGGCGCGACTTCATCGAGCGGGTGGCAGTCATGAGTGCCTGGCCGTATGTGCGGGCGGCAGTCTCTGACCTTGCTGCGCGAATGAGGACAGAGCAAATTGTGTTGGGGCTCTTGAGGCCGGGCGACATCTCCCTAGGCGCCGCACACGAGTCGGACACAGTTGTTGCTGCTGATGATAACTCCCACTCTGAAAGCGACGCATAGCGGCAGGCCACCGACAGAAGGAGAACGATGAGCGCCAGGCACGACTTTCCGAACACCGCCCAGCAGTTTGCCGAGAACGCTGCGGATCACGCCGACTCGGCCGTTCGCACGATGAACGACGCCGAACTTCTCGACTTCCGCGACCGCGCCTTCGAAGAAATGGGCTTCGCGATCCACCAGCTCGGACTTGCTGTCGCGAAGATCGCGGAGAGCAAGAACCTTTAGCGGTAGCTAGCCGTTCGCGAGAATCTCGTTGGCGCGGCGTCTAATGCGCTCCGCATCAAGAGGAAAGTCTGCGGAGTCGGACTTGGCATCGATCGTGATCGAATCGGCCGAGGAAAGGCCTCTCACTCGAGCTGTCTCGGCAAGGCCCTGCGCGAACTTTTCGTGAGCGTCGTCACTCGCCTGCTTCATGACGCCGTCGAAGAATCCGCCGAAATCGCCGCCTGTGATCTTGATCCCCATGTCCACTCCTCGTCTGTCGTCAGCATAGGGACTCACTGGCAGCGATTACCACTGCAAGACCGACTGTTGCCTTACGACATCTCGGTCGGGGTGGACTATCCATTCGGAGATGCCGAGCATCCTGGTGCCCATACGTTTTCGACTTCTCGAGCCTGCCAGAAGCTTGAGCGAACAGTGAGTCAGGTAATCCCGCCGCGCCGCAGCTACTCTCTAGCGATGGAGCCGCGGATCTCACGCAGGACCGCGTTCACTGCGAGTTGAGTTTCGAGCGCGTCTTTCTTGTACTCAGGCATCTCGGGGTCGTCGTATGCGGCGCGAAGCTTCTCATCATCACCCACGGCAAACTCCCACTGGGCCGGGATGCGCTGCGGACCTAGCAGCCCGACAAGAGTGAGAGCTTGGGAGCCGAGGCGCCGGGTCTCCTCCCTGTCCGTTGAACCGCCCTTGTTCCGGTTTTCTGATAACCGCATGAGGGCATCGAGCTCGAACATCAGGTGCGCGTGCCGTAGCGCTTCCCTCCGGTCGTCTACTGCGATATCTCGAGCGTTCTTGCGGTCTTTCGCTGATATGTGGAGCGCGGTGAGTGCGGCGCCTACAGCAGCCAAGACGGCTGCGATCTGAATTGCGTTGCCAAAGTCTTCGGCGGACATTGAGACTCCTCAGGTCACATGGCAAAAAAGTGTGTAGTGAGCAGTGCGAAAGCATCATTCTTCGCTACACAACCACTAACGGCAGCGTTGAGAACAGAGAAAAAGAATCTGTTGAGTACACAGGAAACTCAAATGAAAAATTGACAGAAGTTGTTGCACCTGTGACACTTATGAGATTCGCCACGGACATTGCCACTGACTCGCAACCTACCGTGCCGTGCAAGGCCCAACGCCTTCCCATAACACTTTCAGTCGCATTCCCCGCCTATTCGGAATGAGTTCAACCGTGCCCACCGTCACTGCGTCAAAAGTTTCCGCAAACGAACTCCAGTCATTCGATGAGATGAAGAAGTCGCTGCCTGATGGCGCCATCAAGGATGCCATCGACGTCCTCTCCACAGGAATTCATCGTGGCGAGAACGTTGTCGTAGCCGAGGAAACTCAAGTTTGCACTCCGTCGCAGGCCGCAACGTTCCTCGGACTCAGCAGAACTCACCTTTACAAGATCCTCGACGCCGGCGCACTTGCTTTCCACATTGTTGGACAGCGCGACAAGCGCATCCTTGTCGGGGACCTCGTCTCGTATCGTGACGAAGTACGCGGCGCCCGTGCGCGCACCGCGAAGATGTTCGCCGCAAGAACGTCTGCAGAAGACGCCATGTTGGACGAAACTCCGTAGGCGACAGGTTCTCGTATGCTTGCTGGGTGAGCAGACATCGGTGTGTGACTCTCCAGTGCCTCTGCGAACACCTTGCAGAGGACTGGAGCGAGACCTCCGATCGTCGACACGCGCTGCAGCTTCGCAACAAGGTGGCCGAACTCATGTCTGGCATCTCCCCGAAGAGCACCGTCTCTCGTGAGCTCCGTCAGATGCCTCCACTTAATCAGCTTCGCCATCCACTGATCGAATCGTTCGAGATGAAGTACTCGGCACGTGACGACTCGGGAACGCTTCGGGAGACGATCAGCGCGGTAACCGACCGAACGTGGCTGAAGCAGAAGTCCTCCAGATGGAGAGGCGCGGCGACTGAGCTCCCGACCGTGGACAGTCCAATGGACACCATCTGGTTGGGAGCCGCCGGCTATCGTCGCGACGGGTCGTCCAACGACTTCTACGCCTGGTTCTCAGGCGAGTGCAGCACCAACTCCGATAGTTTCCTACCCACAGCTGGCGACCTGCGGCTGTTCGCGATCAATCAGGAGATCGCCAAAGTCGATGCGTGGAAAGTGCAGGTTCACATCTCGACGCTAGTGCTCTTGGCAAACGTTGCGGATGGTCATGAGAGCGGACCGATGGTATTTCTCCATCCAAAGATTCTCGATGCACCGCTGCTGAACTCAGCATCTCGATTGAGACAGAATCGGTAGGCGACGAGACAATCCAAGAAGCTATCGTCAGCGTCCGCGCCCTCTCACGCGTCTACGCCAGCGCGGTCGACGTCGCCACCACCGCAATCCTCGCCGCGATTGCTGCGAATCTACGGCGTGGAGTCCAGCGCCAGTCGGCGATGACGTCATGACGTTCGCAACATGGGTCACCGCGAGAATGACTGAGGCTGCCGAGAAAGTCCGAGCAGACGGCGGCATCGCGGACGGCGACCTGCCGACGGGCATCCGGACCGGAACATACGCACACTACGGCAAAAAGAATCAGCTGACTTCCGCCACCGTCGAGGGCGATCCGGTCGAGGCGATGTGTGGACATTGGTTCGTTCCCATGCACGACCCTGAGGCAGCGAAACCCTGCGCGGAGTGCGCTCGGCGCCATGCAACGCTACCCGGATAGCGGAATACCTTGACTTACCCAGCGCTCAGCCGCGCCTGAGGCGAAAGGGACGAGACGTGGCCGGAGACAATCCACATGGGCATCTCCCACTTTCTCTTTCTTAAAGACGGTAGAGGCCCCGAGATCCAACGATAGGGCCTGGTTCAGAGGTACGATCACAGCAAGCGGCGACAAGCCGCAGCCCGCCACCGCACCTCGTTCTCCGCGCCGAACAATTCGGGTTCGAAGGAAGCGGCAGCAGGGGGGCTGCTAGCTATAGTGGCGCGGGAGGAGGCGCGGAGCGGGTCCACGGGAACGGATCCAGTAGGTAGACAATCTCACCTTGGGGGAAGAGGAACGTGACATCCATGAACAGAGAGCCGGAAAGCACGGCCTCGCTAGATCTAGCCTGGCGGATGTCCGCCAACGTGGTCATTGGAGCGGCCGTATGGGTGCTGGTCGGGTTGATGATACACATTGGACAGTTTCCGTATCCTGGTACGTTCACCGCAATAATGCCGAGCTTGGCCAGTATCGGCGCGTTTCTGGGGTTCTTGGGGGCCGGCGCTTTAGCCCTCACTCGCGCTTACCGGACGCGGGTATTCTGGAGCGGCGTGGTGGCCTTTTTCCTCACTTTGCTGGGCTGTGTGGTTGTCGGAGTTCTTCTCGGGCAGTTGGGAAGCGGGATCGATGCTTGGGCGATGGTTTACATAACGCCCGTGGCGCTGGTGCTAGTTCCAGCGACGGCTTGCATAACTCAGACTACGGCGGTCGAATTCTCGCGACGAACGGCGATCTACGGAGCTTGCTCAGTGGTGATTCTGATCGGGGTTGAAGCTTTGTTCGCTTTCGCGAGTTGAACCCTTCCTTTCAGGGAAGCTGCGGAAAGTTCCTGTTGTTACTGAACGCTGAGGCCGTTTCTACCAGCGATGCGGCCAGCAACCTAATAAGTGCAACGGACCCCGGCTGAGGACGCACTCCGATGTGAGAGGCAATCTGCCTCTTAGTCACAAAGATCTCCGGGGGAGAACGTGCGAGTGCACATCGCCCCCGGAGATCTTCGCTGCCTGAGACGCTCAGAGCAATCCGTAGCCCCCGATCTGTGAGCGTCTCACGAAGAGACGCTCACATCATAGGTGTCACTAATCGGACAAAGGG
>NZ_JBACFR010000223.1:0-4246 GCF_056262345.1 Homoserinimonas sp. | reverse complement strand
GGCTAGCTAGAGCACATCAATAACGGCCTGCACCGGCTCGTGGTCGGAGGCCGCGCGCCCCTCGAACCGCGCAGTATTGATGGCGCCCACCTTCACGTCGATGCGGTCGGAGACCATCAGCCAATCGATGCGTCGCCCGCGCGGGCTCGGCAGCTTGTAGTCGGAGAACGTGGGGCCTGCACCGCCCAGCCGTTTGTCAGCGACCAGGAGAGAATCGCGGAGCCCTGCGTTCACCAGGATGCGATACGGCGGCTTGCCGGGCACCGTATTGAAATCCCCCATGAGAATGACGGGATGTTTGCACTCCGAGACGAGGCTCGCCACATACTCTGCCGAGGCGACCCGCGAGCGCTTGGAGGTGTGGTCGAAATGGGCATTGAACACGACAAAACGTTTGCCCGTCATCATGTCGTCGAACTCGGCGGTGACGACGACGCGGGGCACGAGGTTGCCCCACCCTCGTGATCCGGCAGCATGTGGGGTGGGGGAGAGCGTGCGCTGGGACCAATCGATCAAGGTGAGCCTCGTGGCATCAAAATAGATCGGGCATCCCTCGCCTTTTCCGTCTGCGGCTCGTCCATGCCCGACGATGCGAAAATCCGGGCCCATCATCCCTGCGATCGCCCGAGCCTGGCTCGCCATGGCCTCCTGGGTTCCGAGAATTGTCGGACGCTCCGCATGCAGCATGCGTTCGACGAGGTCGCGTCGCACCGGCCAAAAATCGGGGCTTCCGTGCCGAGACATTGTGATGATTCTGCGCACGTTATAACTCATCACGTGCAAAGAGGGAGCGCCCACGGGGCCAATCAGTGGCCTGTCGCCACCGACCCGCCGCGTGAGCATAACCATGTCAACGGCTCCCGCGTGCTCCGCGCTTACGGCCCGCTGCGGCAGACCCGCCGCCCTGGGGCTTTTTTACTCCGCGCTGAGGGGGTCGTTTGGCCTTGGTCTTCTTAGTGGGTGGCGGCGGTGCTGTCGGAGCCTCACCTCGCGAGCTGCTTGCCTTGCGCCCCCGCACGATGCCCACAAAATATTCGACGTCGGGCGACGTGGACTCCGTAGGCCAGGCAATGGCGATCTCGGTCTCTGGCGCATCGCTCACGGGGATCGCCTCCACATCTTTGCGGGCATACTGCCGCGCAACAGAGTGGGGCACGCGAAGCACGCCGACCCCTGCGGCGACAACCTCCACGGCATCCGCCGGGTCTTCTGTGCGCAGAATCTCGCCAGCGAGGTCTGCCTCCGTGACCGAATCGAAGAGAGCGATGGGATGTTCCTTGGCAACGACGACGACGGGAACTTCGCTATAGAGACGGATGACGCTCAGGTCGTCACGATCAATGGGCAGCCGCACAAAACTCACATCGGCGATGCCGTCGATGAGCACGGAACGCTGCTCCGACTCCGGGATCGGGATTACCTCGAGCGGAGTCTCCGGCCTGCGTTCCTTCCACGCTTTGGTCCAACGCCCGACACTCACACCGGCAACAATTGCGATGCGAAACGGAGCGACATCAGAAGGCATACCCTCAGGCTACGCTGGATAGATGACCGAGCAGACCATGAAACCAGCGACAGCCGCCCAAAAGCTCGGCGTGTACCTGCCAGCGACCCCCGCCGAGTTCCAAGAAACCCCCCTCACGCGCACCCAGCTCAACGAGATGCTGGAGACGCCGCCCGAGTGGCTCGTCGAACTTCGTAAGAACGGACCGCACCCGCGTTCCGTCGTCGCGGGAAAGCTCGGAATCTCCAACGCGGGCCTAGCCCGCGGTGGAATCACCGAAGCTCTCACGACCGAAGAGATCACCGCCCTCCTTCAGTCACCGCCGGAGTGGCTTGTCGAGGAGCGCGCAACGCAGGCCCAGGTTCGCGACGAGAAGATACGCCTCCGCGAGAAGGCCGCGCAGAAGCGCAAGTAACAGCACAAGACGGGCGCCCACGACGCCGCAGCTAAGACAAAGAGCCGGACCCGTTGGGGTCCGGCTCTTCTGCTCTCTCGCGGTTTCCTACTCGGATCGGCGCTTGCTCTCGGCCTTGTCCTTCTTGTCGGCGCGCTTTTCCTTGAGCGACTTAGAAGCCGCGGTCTTGCTGCTGGACTTTTTGATGGACTTGTCTGCCATGCCTGATGCCTCCTTGGGAGCGGGATGCTCGTCCTCCCGAGCGTACGCGGTTCCGCGCTCCTCCGAACTTCTGATCGCCGAACTCGCCGCATTTTGTTATCGGATGCCGAGCTATTCGATGCAGGCCTATCGGATGCCGAGCTTGTCCACCCAGTACGCCAAGAATCGAGCGCCGGCCTCGTCGTGGATCACGTCGTCAATCTCGATCACGGGGTAGGGGCGCTCGAGCACGCCATCGCTGGGCCTCACATCGACGTGGGCCGCATCGAAACCTGCCTCGTGAAGGTGGTCAGCCATCAGATAGTCGCCCCGAGAATCGCCCACTGAGCGCCAGAGTCGGGGGAGCGGCCCCGATTCGGCGAAGAAATTGAGCGCACGCTCCGCCGCGTGATTTTTGTCGAGCGTGACGGATTCGATATCCGTGGAGATGATCGTGGTATCGATGCGAAACGGCACGGCTCCCGTGGCGTCGGCAGACTCTCGTTCCCCGTGGCGAACTCCCACACCGTGCTCGACCATCACCTCAAAGGCGGCAGCCTCGAACTGCGACTGACGCTGCGCGTAGAAATCTGAAGCGACATCCGTTCGCTGCTCGACCGAGACCATCGCGAGTTTGGTCTGGTCAAAGAACATTGCGTCGGAGAAGTCCTTCTCGACCAGCTCTTTGAGTGCAGCCACAACCGGGGCGGGCAGGGCAACAGTGGTATCCACGCTCACGTCACCGCGGCCCCGCTCATCAATCGTGAACCACACCGCTCCCTTCTCACAGACGCCGAACATCCGCACCCCCTTGGGGAGTCCGCCAGCGACGAGCGGCGCGACAACCTCGTGTGTGATGAAGTGCTCTGACCTGCCCGTAATGAACGAAATCGGGATGCCGGCCGCCGCCAAAGAGACCAGGTCGGCGGTGATCTCGGGAATCGCAATGGTGCGCGTCTCGGGGCTGGCGATGGGGCCATCAACATCGAGCATGAGGCCGAGAGGGGGAGGCGTAGTGGGCATCCGCCAATTGTTTCACCTCGATGCAGCCGCCCTGTCAGACTCGGCGCGGAGGTACGAATGCGCGCTCGCACGTTTCGCAGGATGCTCAATGTCTGGCCGCCCCTCGTGGGGGCTGGCATCACGATTCTGGAGTTCAGCGATGACTACACGCATGTGAAGGTTCGACTTCGCATGAACAAGCTCAATCGCAACGCGGTGGGTAGCCATTTTGGCGGCTCGATCTATGCCATGACTGACCCGTTCTTCATGCTCATGTTGCTTCACCATCTCGGCAAGGATCATGTCGTCTGGGATAAGGCGGCCGAGATCGAGTTCGTGAAACCGGGGCGTGGCGATGTCTTCGCCGACTTTCACATCACCCCCGAGCTGGTCGATGAGTTGCGTGCAGAAGCTGCTGACGGCGGACGGGTTCTGCGTTGGCTCACCGGGGAGGTCGTGAACTCCGACGGCGACGTTGTCGCGGTCGTGCGAAAGCAGCTTTATGTGCGCCGCAAGCGAGAGAACACCGCCGCCTGAAAGCCGGGGTGATCTGAGTCCGTTATCGTTGGCAGCGATGATCAGCAGACACGATGCCGCCCAGCGGCTCGATATTTCCCTCGAAATGGCCCGCAAGCACGGGCTGCCCAACCGGATGACCGAGGCGGAATTTGACGAACTCGATCAGAACCCGCCAGCCTGGCTCGCTCAGTCACGGGCGAATCGCAAGGCGGGCGCACGACCGGTGTGGGTGCAACTGACCTGCACGGTGTGCGGTTATACCGAGGCGGTACGGCCCAAGAAGTGGTGGCCGGAGTTCACGTACATCACCTGCAGCGATCATTCCCCGCTCGATCTGCCCCCGGCAGCGGACGGGCTCTACCGAGCTGAGATCGACGGCATCGGTACCCGTTTTGTGGGCATCGTCGACGCATGACATCCCAGAACCCCCACTCCACCACGCCGGCCCCCGGTCGTTACCGACACTTCAAGGGCGGCGCCTATGAGGTCATCGGCGTCGCGCGCCACAGCGAGACAGAAGAAGAGCACGTTGTCTACCGCTCCGCGTCGGGCGATCTGTGGGTGCGCCCCCGTGACATGTTCCTGCAGACGACGGTGGTTGACGGCGTTGAGGTGCCGCGCTTCGC
>NZ_JBACFR010000222.1:0-8295 GCF_056262345.1 Homoserinimonas sp. | reverse complement strand
AGTTGGCGACACGATGACTGAGCTTTTGCGCGAGCGCTCCCACATCCAAGCGGCGATTCAGGATATTTGTGACGCGTTGATCTCAGAAGAACTCAGTGTGAAATACAAGCCGCATTCGCCGGCACCGCTCGTTCTATGGTGTGCCTAGCGCCCAATGGGCATGAAAAAGGGCCAGCACCCAGATTTCTCTGCGTACCGGCCCAATTCTCTGAACAATCTGCGTAGATTGTCCGAAGCACTCTCTGTGTCCGAAGGGGGACTTGAACCCCCACGCCCTATACGGGCACTAGCACCTCAAGCTAGCGCGTCTACCATTTCCGCCATCCGGACTGGATGTGTTGCTTGTGGCAACGAGGTAAAACTTTAGCACGACTGGAGAGGCTCATTTGTCCACTCGCCGCCGCCCGGGCGAGTCGCGCTCGTGCGGCTAGTACCGTTGAGTGATGACCTCGGATGCACACCTCGACGAGACGGCCCTGATCACCCGCGATCTGATCCGTTTTGACACCAGCAACTATGGAGAGGGTCGCTCAAATGGCGAGGCTGACGCGGCCGAATACGTTGCCGCGAAACTCTCGGCCCTGGGCTTGACCCCTCAGTTGTTCGAAAGCGAGCCCGGCAGGGTGAGCGTGGTTGCCCGCGTCGAAGGCGAGAGCCACGACGAGGCACTTGTCGTCCACGGGCACCTCGATGTGGTTCCGGCGATTCCCGAGAACTGGAGCGTCGACCCATTCGCTGGCGTGATCAAGGACGGCATGATCTGGGGCCGAGGCGCGGTCGACATGAAGAACATGGATGCCATGATCCTCACGGCCCTCGGCGACATCCTCGGCTCGGGCAGGCGGCCAGCGCGCGACCTCGTTGTTGCCTTCTTCGCCGACGAGGAGGCCGGGGGAGTCTTGGGCTCCGGCTATTTGGTGCGCGAGCATCCTGAGCTGTTCGCCGGCGCGACCGAGGCAATAAGTGAGGTTGGCGGCTACTCAATCACGGTCGGCGACCAGCGGGCTTACCTGCTGCAAACGGGGGAGAAGGCCCTCATTTGGGCCAAGCTCGTCGCCCGCGGCCCCGCAGCCCACGGCTCCCGCATCATCACAAACAATGCGGTGACGCGCCTGGCCGAGGCGGTTGCCGCCGTCGGGCGGCTCGAATGGCCCGTGCGCCTCACCGACACAACCGAGCAGCTTCTCGGGGAGATCGCGCGCATTCTGGGCACCGACCCTCAGCGCGTTGGTCCCGAAGAACTTGCGCTGTCGACGGGCACCGCATCCAGTTGGATCCAGGCGTCGCTGCGCACGACCGCCAACCCCACCGTGCTCACAGCGGGCTACAAGCACAACGTTATCCCCGACACCGCAGAGGCGCCCATCGACGTTAGGGCGTTCCCCGGCGAAGAGGATGCCGTGATGGCGGCGATTCAGGATGCGGTCGGCCCCGATATCGAGGTCGTCACGATGTTTCGCGATATCGGCACGGAGACCACGTTCGACGGAGCCCTCGTCGACGCCGTCAAGGCAACGCTCGAACGGCACGACCCCGGAGCCCCCGTTTTGCCGTACTTTCTCGCGGCGGGCACCGACAACAAGGCGCTCAGCAAGCTGGGCATTCGCGGTTATGGGTTCGCGCCGCTCAAGCTGCCTGCCGATCTCGACTTTCCCGGAATGTTCCACGGCGTCGACGAGCGCGTGCCACTCGACGCGCTCGTGTTCGGCAGGCAGGTTCTCCGCGACCTGTTGCTGGAATACTGATTCGGCCCGGCCGCCTGCTCTCAGCGTTCCCGACCGCGCCACCACCTACTGAGGAGACCCGTGAGTTTTATCGAGGCGATCATCCTGGGCCTTATCCAGGGTCTAACCGAGTTTCTGCCGATTTCGTCCAGCGCGCACCTGCGCATCGTCGGCGAGGTTCTGCCCTCGGCAACCGACCCCGGCGCCACCTTCACGGCGATCACGCAGCTCGGCACCGAGGCTGCCGTGGTCATCTTCTTCTGGAAGGACATCACCCGCATCATCGGCCGGTGGTTCCGGCACTTCCGCTCCTCAGAGGGCATCCCCAAGAATGACCCGGATGTTCGCCTCGGCTGGCTGATCATCATCGGCACCATTCCCATCGTCTTGGTCGGCTTCTTTGCGCAGGAATACATCCGCTCGGTCTTTCGCTCACTGTGGGTCGTCGCTATTGTGCTGATCGTCTTCGGCATCCTGCTCGGCCTGGCCGACCTGCTCGGCAAGCGCACCCGCGAGATGAGCGAGATGACCTACCGCAATGGCGTGCTCATTGGGCTCGCGCAGATGCTCGCGCTGATCCCCGGTGTCTCCCGCTCCGGCGCCACAACGACCGCCGGGCTGGCCCTCGGTTACACCCGGCCAGCGGCGGCCCGGTTCGCGTTTCTGCTGGCGATTCCCGCCGTCTTTGGCAGCGGGCTCTATGAGCTGCAGCACAGCCTGGGCGAGCCTGCGGGCTACTACGGCTATGCCGAGACCGCTGTTGCGACCGTCGTCGCCTTTGGTGTTGGCCTCGCCGTGATCGCGTTCCTCATGAACTACATCTCGAAGCACTCGTTCCTGCCGTTCGTGATCTACCGCCTCCTTCTGGGTGGCACTCTGCTCGTGCTGTTGTCGGTGGGGGTGCTCGACCCGCTCTAGGCTTGAGGGGTGAAGTCCTGGAGCCATCCCGCCGTCCCCGCCCTGCCCGGTACCGGCCCCGTGCCCGAGCTCTACGACACGGCAACAGCCTCGCTCAAGCGAGCCTGCGCCACCCCTCACGCGTCGCTCTACGTATGCGGCATCACGCCGTACGACGCGACCCACATGGGCCATGCGGCCACCTACCTTGCGTATGACAGCCTCGTGCGACTCTGGCTCGATGCCGGCAAAGATGTTCGGTACGTGCAGAACATCACCGATGTGGACGACCCGCTGCTGGAGCGTGCGGCGGCCACCGGTGTCGACTGGCGCGAGCTGGCCGAGTCGCAGATCGATCTGTTCCGCAGCGACATGCAACTGCTGGCGATCATCCCGCCGCAGTACTACGTGGGCGTCACCGAAGTCATCGATGATGTTGCGGATGCTGTGGCCACCCTTCTCGAGCGCGGCACGGCATACAGAGTCCCCAGCGACGACGCAGACGACGACATCTACTTCGACAGCATTGCCGCGGAGGCCCAGGGCCCCTGGAAGCTCGGCAGCGAAAGCAACCTCGACCGCGAGACGATGCTCGCCCTTTCGGCGGAGCGCGGGGGAGACCCCCAACGGCCAGGCAAGCGTGACCCGCTCGACCCGCTGCTCTGGCGGGCAGAGCGCTTGGGCGAGCCGGCGTGGGACACCGTGGTGGGCCGCGGTCGACCCGGATGGCACATCGAATGCGCCGTCATCGCCCTCGACCACAACGACCACACGATCACGGTCAACGGCGGCGGTTCCGACCTCGTGTTTCCGCACCACGAGTTCAGCGCCGGTCACATTTCTGCCCTCACGGGGCATGCGCTGGCCGAGATCTATTCGCACGCGGGAATGGTCGCCTACCAGGGCGAGAAGATGAGCAAGTCGCTCGGCAACCTGGTGCTGGTGTCACGCCTTGTGGAATCCGGCGTCGACCCTCGCGCCATCCGGCTGGCCCTTCTCGCCCAGCACTACCGCACCGACTGGGAGTGGACGGATGCCCATCTCGCGCAGTCACGGCAGCGACTAGAAACGTGGCTGCAGTGGGCTGCCGGGGCTACGGCATCGGCAGATGACGCGCTGCTCGACACCCTTCGTTCTGTGCTGCAGCACGATCTCGATACACCGGCCGCTGTCGCTGCTGTGGATGCACGCATCGCGTCGGGTGTTGCGGCTACATCGGTGGCTGTGGCGGCAATCGACGCGCTGCTGGGTATTCGGCTCTAGCCGCGACCGCCGCGGCCATCCCGGCCGTCGGCACGGCCATCGCGGCCGTCTCCGCGGTGCCGCAGGTACTTTTCAAACTCCTGAGCGATGGCCTCACCGCTCGCCTCGGGGGAGTCGACGGTGTCGCGCGCCTGCTCGAGCTGCGCGATATAGCTGGCCATCTCCTCGTCCTCACCGGCGAGCGTGTCGATGTTCTCTTCCCATGCGGTCGCCTGCACCTCAAGCTCGTCGCGCGGCACGGTTACGCCGATCAATGCTTGGAGCTTGTCGAGCAGCGCAAGGGTCGCCTTGGGCGACGGCACACTGTGCACATAGTGGGGAACGGATGCCCACACCGAGAGAGTGGGAACATCCGCCTTCTCGCATGCCTCGGCGAGCACACTGAGAATGCCGACGGGGCCTTCATAGGTGCTGCGCTCGAGCTCAAAGTCCTTGCGCAGTCGTTCGTTCTCACTCGTGATGAAGATCGAGATGGGGCGGGTGTGCGGCACATCGGCCAGCATCGATCCGAGAAAAATAACGCCCTCGATCGACCGGTCTTCTATGGTCTCCACGATCTCGGAGGCGAAGATCTTCCAGTTGCGTGACGGCTCCGTGCCGAGAAGCAGGTAGATATCACCCTCGTCCTCTGGGCCGAAGACGGTCGCGCCGGGCCACACAATCGAGCGGCTGCCATCGTCGTCGATCTTTACCGAGGGGCGGTTGAACTGGTAGTCGAAGTAGTCTTCGGGGTCAACGGCAGCGATGGGTCGCACGGCGAGCGATTCGCGCAGCGCGACGACGGCATTGCTGGCGGCGTCTCCCGCGTCGTTCCAGCCCTCGAACGCGACGACGAGTAGCCGCCCGCCAAGGATCTTGTCAGCCACGATTCCCTACTTCCTTCGCGATCACATCCGATCGCCTGCCATCAAGGATAGAACCCCCGGCAGGGCGTGCGCTCTCGGCCCCGTAGACTCGAAGGTGTGACCGACATTCTCCCCTCTGGCGTTTTTTGGGACATGGACGGCACCATCGTCGATACCGAGCCCTATTGGATGCGTGCCGAGCGAGAGCTGGCCGATGAATATTCCATCTCGTGGGGCCCCGAAGACGCGGTGCAGCTCGTCGGTGCCGCCCTGCTCCATTCGGCCCAGGTGTTCCAGGGCCGAGGCGTTGACCTGCCCTCCGAGGTCATCATCGAACGTCTGAGCTCACGCGTTTCTGACCAGATTCGGCAGGCCGTGCCCTGGCGTCCCGGCGCGCGGGAACTGCTCCTCGACCTGCGTGAGCGTGGCGTGCCGACCGCACTGGTCACGATGTCGTACCGCGAAATGGCGGAGCTGGTGGCCGACTCGATCGGCTTCCCCGCCTTCGATGCGGTGATCTCCGGCGACTCAGTAACCCACGGCAAGCCGCATCCTGAGCCGTATCTGCACGCCGCGTCACTTCTCGGGGTCGACCCCACGGAATGCGTGGCGCTGGAGGATTCACCCACGGGCATCGCGTCCGCCGTCGCGGCCGGCATGGCCACGATCGGCATTCCCGCCCACGTAGACCTGCCCCACAGCACCGAATACACGCTGTGGCCCACACTTGACGGGCGAAGCACCGGTGATCTTGCCGCTGTGCTCGCCACGTCGCGAACGAAAGAAGTCAATCTATGACCGGATTCAGCGGTCCATTCCGCGTCGGCGACAAGGTGCAGCTCACGGGGCCCAAGGCTCGCCTGCACACGATCATTCTTGAGCCGGGCAAGGTGTTTCACTCCCACCGCGGCACGATCGATCACGACGCTATCGTCGGCCTTCCCGATGGCTCGGTGATCACCAACTCGCAGGGCGACGAATATCTGGCTCTTCGTCCGCTGCTCAATGACTACGTCATGTCGATGCCGCGGGGCGCCGCGATCATCTATCCCAAGGATGCTGCCCAGATTCTGGCACTCGGCGACGTCTTTCCCGGCGCAACCGTTGTGGAGGCCGGTGTCGGCTCCGGCGCGCTGAGCCTCTGGCTACTGCGAGCGATCGGGGAGAGCGGAACCCTCAAGTCGTTCGAACGTCGCGAGGAGTTCTCCGACATCGCCCAGGCCAACGTCACGAGCTTCTTTGGCCAGCGGCCCGAGAACTGGTCGGTCACGGTCGGGGACCTCACCGAGGCCCTTCCGCAGACGACAGAAGAAGCATCCGTCGACCGCATCATTCTCGACATGCTTGCACCATGGGAGTGCCTCGACGCGTGCGCCACGGCGCTCCGTCCCGGCGGCGTTATCGTCTGCTACATCGCCACGGTCACCCAACTTTCCCGCGTGGCCGAGGCTATCCGCGCAACCGGCAACTTCACTGACCCGCAGTCCTCCGAGACAATGGTGCGCGGATGGCACGTCGAGGGGCTCGCCGTGCGCCCTGACCACAGGATGGTCGCCCACACCGGATTCCTGCTGACCGCCCGCAGGCTCGCTCCCGGCACGATTCTGCCTCAGCTCAAGCGCCGAGCGTCGAAGACGGAGTTCAGCGACGAGGACGTTGAGCTGTGGACCCCCGGGGCCCTGGGCGAGCGCAGCGGAACGGATAAGAAGCTCCGCAAGACCGTGCGAGTTGCTCGCAGCGCCGCCACACACGCCGTAGCCGCCGAGGAGGCAACGCGCGCAGAGGTCGACGCCGACGCATCCTCACCAACCGACAACTAGAATCGTCGCAATCCGCCGTTATGAAAAGAGGATCCGTGCGCAAGATTTCCGCGCTCATTGCCGTCGCCCTTGTGGTGCCTACCCTGGCCGCGTGCACGTCGGCTTCAACCGAGTGCGGAGTTTTCCCCTCGGGAGACGCGTCGTCGGTAATCAAGGTGACGGGCAAGCTCGGGTCTGAGCCCACGATCGACACCCCGACCCCGGTCATCGCCAAGTCGACCGAGGTGTCGACGGTCATCGACGGCGAAGGGCCGAAGCTTGTCGACGGCCAGCCTGCTCTGGTGGAGATCTCCATCGTCAGCGGCGCGACCGGCGAGATCGTGGATTCCACCGGATACGAGGGTGGCGTCATCCTCACGACAGGCTCAGAGGCTCTGCCTCCCGCCACCGAGGCCCTCGAGTGCGCGTCCGTCGGGTCACGTCTCGTTGTCGTGGGAACGGCGGAGGAGACTCACGGCGGGCAGGCGATTCCCGATGCCGGCGTCGGCGCAGACGACTCCCTCATCTTTATCGTCGACGTGCTCGACGCGTTCTTGCCCAAGGCAGACGGCACGACCAAGCCGGGCAAGAATGGCGACCCGACCGTGGTCCTCGCACCCGACGGCCGCCCCGGAGTCACGATTCCGCCTACGGAAGCTCCGGATGATCTGGTCGTCTCGGTTCTCAAAGAGGGCGACGGCGAAACGGTAGAAGAGGGCGACAAGGTCGTTCTCAACTACTCCGGATTCACCTGGGCCGACAACGAACAGTTCGACAGCAGCTGGGACCGCAATCAGGCCGCCATCTTTGAGCTGAGTGACGGCACCGTCATCGAGGGCTTCATTGACGGACTCGTTGGTCAGAAGGTCGGCTCGCAGGTGCTGCTCGTCATCCCGCCGACTCTCGGCTACGGAGACCAGGCAAGCGCCTCCATCCCGGCCGGCTCAACGCTCGTCTTCGTCGTCGACATTCTCGGAATCGCCGGGTAGTCGATGGCAACTGCGCGCATCCCTGCAGAGGAGAGGCTCTTCAGCCTCGTTCTGGCTCTGCTAGCCACGGATTCTGGGCTCACAAAGCACGAGATTCTTTCGACCGTGCAGGGATACGCGCAGCGCTTCGTCGCGGGCGGCGATAACGCCACACTCGAGCGACAGTTCGAGCGTGACAAAGACGAGATCCGCGAGCTCGGCGTGCCGCTTGAGACGGTGGAGGCCGCGGGGGAGCCGGGCAACAATCAGAACCTGCGCTATCGCATTCCGCGCGGCGAATATGAGTTCCCCACCGATGTGACCTTCTCGCCAGAAGAGACCACGCTGCTCAATCTCGCCGCCGTCGTATGGCGGGAGGGATCCATGTCGGCCGAATCGGCCCGGGCACTCCTCAAGCTGCGCTCTCTCGGTCTTTCGCCGACGGAACCCGTCGTGGGCTACGCCCCCAGGGTCAGGGTGAGGGATGCCGCCTTCGAGCCGCTGTCGATCGCGCTGCAAAAGAGCGTGGCCGTGACGTTCTCCTATCTCAAGCCTGGCCAGGCCACGGCATCCGAACGCACGGTCGAACCGCTCGCCCTCTTTCAGCACGAGGGCCGCTGGCACCTGTTCGCTCGGGTGCCCGGCACCAACGACACCCGCACCTACCTCTTGCGACGCATTGTCAGCAAGGTTGCCATCCTCTCCAAGCCGTTCGTTCCTCCCGCAGGCGATCAGGCTGCCCTCGGACTCGCCGGCGTCAACGAGGTGTGGAACTCCCATGTCGCCCACGTGCGCGTGG
>NZ_JBACFR010000221.1:0-23679 GCF_056262345.1 Homoserinimonas sp. | reverse complement strand
TCGTCGGTCGCGGGCCCCTCTAGTAGGCGGCCGTCCGCATCGAAGCGCGACCCGTGCAGCGGGCAATCCCATGAGCGTTCGGCGGAGTTCCAGGTGACGATGCCGCCCATATGCGTGCAGATGGCAGAGACGGCGCAGGTCACACCGTCTACCGTTGAGACCGCCGTTGGTTTGAGCCCTTTCTGGCCCACGACGCCCGTCCCCTCCTCCGGGGCGGTATCGGGCAGTTTGGTGAGCTCGGCTTGCGTCCACCCCGAGGTGAATGCTCCTCCCATTTCGGCGCCGGCGGCGATGCCCGAGGCCATCGATCGCGGTCTCGTGACCCGGTGGTGCAACGTATCCGCCCACGGCAGGCTGTCGCTCAGGATTTCGGCGGTGAGGCTCAGCGCCGCTGCGACTGAGTTGGTCATGCCCCACTTGTTGTATCCGGTGGCGATGAACACCCTGTGATGAGACCGGGGCATCCAGCCCACGAAGGGGATGCGGTTGGCTGAGCGGTAATCCTGTGCAGACCAGGAGTGGGTGCGAATGGCGCCGGGAAAGTGCTCGGCGGTCCATTGCTCGATGTCGCGCACGTTGTCCATGGTGTTCGAGTCTCGCCCCACAACGTGGCCGTTCCCCCCGACTACCAAGCGGTTTTCGCCCGCGACAGGTGCGCTGCGCACCGAGCGACTCGGTGTGTCGATCGAGAGATACATGCCCTGGGGGATCGCGGCCGCTGTTCCGGGTTCGGCGGGCATGCGAAAAGCGAGGGCATAGGAGCGTGTCGCGGTGAGCTTGGCAAAATACAGACCCCTGTCGAGCATGGGAATGCCGGTCGCCAGAATCACCCGTGTGGCATAGACCGTGCCACGGCGGGTCACAACAGAGACGGGTTCACCAGCATCCACGCTCTGCACCCGTGTCTGCTCGATGATGACGCCCCCCAGAGCGCGCACGTCCTTGACCAACGCTGCCACGACGTCGAGGGGGTTGAACTGGGCTTGATCGGCAAGCTTGATTGCCCCGTAGATCTCGAACGGCAGCTCGGTGTCCATGACCCGCGTCACGTCGAGACCGGCCTCGGTGCAGGCCTCGAACTCCGTGTCGAGCGAGGAGACGCCGTCGGGGGTTGCCGCATAGGTGAAAGCATCCCTCCGCTGCACGGGGACACCTCGCTCGCTGAGGTAATCGAGCAACCAGGCCTGTCCCTGCCGGTTTCCCTCCATGTAGGCCTGGGCGACCGATACCGAGGTGTGGGATCGAATCTCGGAGAGTGCGCTGCTGTGCAGCAGGCTCAGCTTTGCCGTGGTGTTGCCTGTGGCCACCGCCCCCGCGAACCTGGCCTCAAGTACAGCGACAGAAAGGCCAGCACGGGCGAGCATGAGGGCAGTGGTGAGCCCGGTCAGCCCCGCTCCCACGATGACGACGTCGTATGCCGATCCCGGTATGAACTCGTCTGCTTCGCTGTCGATCGGCTGGCGGTCTTCAAACCACAGCGATTTTCTGTCATTGGTCGTCATTGTTGTCCCCGTTCCTTTCGTATTGACTCCCGCACTGCGGGAGCCACGTCTGCAGCAAAGCGTTCGACCTGGTGCACGGCATCCGCGGCGGGGCCGAACACGAAAGTATCCATGCCGCCCTCGATAACCAGCGCGGTGAGCTCGTCGATCCACCGTTCGGCTGGCCACTGAAAATCGCCGATCGAGCCACCATCGGTTATGACGCCGAACACGTTGTAGATGCGTTTGACCGACGCGGGATCTCTGCCTGCCTCTGCCGCGCCCGAGTCGATGCGCGCATGCATATCGGGCAGCGAAGAGGGAGGAATGAACGAGGCCGACGGCACCCATCCATCGGCAGAGCGGCCGGTGAATTCGAGCAGGCGCGGGCCGCTCACTCCCAGCCAGATGCCTATGTCGTGGGCCGGTGGGGGGCCCGGCTTGCTGCCCGCGAGGGAGTAGTGGGCGCCGGTGAAGTGCACTGAAGACTCCCGAGACCAGAGGAGGCGGATCACCTCAACGGCCTCTCTCAGAGATGCGGCAGCCTCTGCGGGGGAGCGACGGGGAGTGCCCAGCCCCTCGATGGCGGGCCAGAACGCTCCAGCCCCGAGTCCCAGCTCGAAACGCCCGCCCGAGAGCAGGTCGAGGCTCGCGGCTGTCTTAGCGATCATCGCCGGTGTTCTCAGTGGCACATTGGCAACATCCGGAAACACGCGCAGGTGCTGGGTGCGGTCGAGGATGGCCCCCATCAGCACAAACGAATCGACGAAACGCCGCTGATAGGGGTGGTCTTGAATGCCGACCAGCTCGAGCCCACCCCGCTCCGCCGCGCCCACCATGCCGAACAGCTCGCCCAGCGCCTCAACATCCGGGGTGGGAAAGATGCCGAACTCCACGGGGCGGCCGTAGTCGCTCACAGCGTTGTTCTCCTGCCGATGAGGCGCAGGATGAGCTTTCGGACCTCGTCAAACCACAGCACCACCGAGGCGAGGGCGCAGCAGAGGAGCCAGTGATCGAGATCGAGGGATGCCGTACCAAAGGCCACCTGCAGGAACGACACCTCGACAACGGCGATTTGGAGCAGCACGCCCAAGGCGATGGCACCCCACAGCCAGGGGTTGGCGAACAGCTTGCGGAACGCGCTGCTGGTTTCAGAACGAGAGTTGAGCGCGTTGAAGAGCTGCGCGAACACGAGGGTGGTGAATCCGGCCGTCCTCGCGACGTCGAGGGTTTCGCCGCCCTCAACGAGGCCGCCCGGCAAGAGGAGGTCGATCGAGAAAAGGGTCACGATGGCCATCACCAGACCGATGGAAAGAACTCCGCCCCACATCCTGGCGTCGATCGCGCGGTCGGTCAGTTTGCGGGGCCGCCGGGCCATGACATCGTCGACCTCGGGGTCGACCCCCATCGCGAGCGCAGGCGCAGAGTCGGTGATGAGGTTGATCCACAGAATCTGCGTGGCCAGCAAGGGCAGCACGAGCGAATCTTCGCTGGCCTCCGTCAGGCCGATCACCCCGGCGAACAGCACGCCGAGAAAGACGGTGAGCACCTCGCCCACATTGGACGACAAGAGATAGCGCAAGAACTTCTTGATGTTGTCGAAGATGACACGGCCCTGGCGAACTGCCGCCACAATGGTGGCGAAATTGTCGTCGGCGAGAATCATGCGCGCGGCCTCTTTGGTGACCTCCGTTCCCGTGATGCCCATAGCAATGCCGATGTCGGCGGCTTTGAGAGCGGGGGCGTCATTAACCCCGTCCCCGGTCATCGCCACAATATGGCCGTCGTCCTGCAGCGCATCCACCAGCCGCAGTTTGTGTTCCGGTGAAACTCGGGCATAGACGGAGACCTCCCGCGTCAGGGCCCGGAGCTGCTCGTCGTCGAGCAGGCTGAGTTCCGTGCCCGTTGCGGTGCGCGCCGGGGCCTCGACTATTCCCAGATCAGAGGCGATGCGGGCGGCGGTCGACGGGTGATCTCCGGTAATCATGATCACCCGGATGCTCGCACGGTGCGCCTCGTCGATGGCACCGGCAACCTCCTGCCGCGGCGGGTCGATGATGCCGACCACTCCGGCGTAGATCAGGTCGCGTTCGCGGGATTCATCGAACCCGGATACATCGTCATCGGTTGCGTCGGTGTCGAGGCGGTAAGCGACACCCAGGGTGCGAAACGCTTGCCGAGAGAGCGCCTCGACCTCGTCGAGAGCGGTGCGGCGCAGATCGTCGGTGAGCGGCACCGTATGGTCGCCCACCTGGAGTTGGGTGCAATGGGCTAACAGGATGTCGGGGGCGCCCTTGCTGAAGAGGAGGAGGGTTCCGTCGTCCCTTTCTCGGTGAAGGGTGGACATCATCTTGCGATCGGAGGTGAACGGAATCTCCGCCTGTCGCTCGAAGCGAGAGAGCCCGCTCTGCATGCCGTCGAGCTTGCGGGCCGCCACCAGGAACGCGGCCTCCGTCGGGTCGCCCTGAATTCTCCAGTCCCCGTTGTGCTCGGCGAGCTGGGCATCGTTCGCCAGCGAGCCTGCGCCAAGCACCAATTGCACCTCTCGCAACTGGTCGGCCGAGAGCTCCGCGCCATCGCGAGTCACCGCGCCTTCCGGTCGGTACCCGACCCCGCCCACTGTTGCCTGGCCCGAGGCAGTGACCACTCGCTCGATCGTCATTTCGTTGCGGGTGAGGGTGCCGGTCTTGTCGGTGCAGATCACGGATGCTGAGCCGAGCGACTCCACGGAGCTGAGCTTCGTGACGACCGCATTTCGCCTGGCCATGCGCTGAACGCCGATAGCCAGAACCACCGTGAGAATGGTGGGCAGGCCCTCCGGCACTGCGGCCACCGCGAGGGAGACGCCCAGAAGGAGCACGACCACGAGGTCACTGGGAGCGCTGATGCCGCCCACGAGGATGATCGTGATCATCACGATGAGGGCGACGACCACCACCAAAACGCCGAGCACTTTGCTGATGCGGGCGATCTCCACCTGCAGGGGAGTAGGCGCCTCGACCGTGGAGTCGAGCATGTCGGCGATCGATCCCACCTCGGTCGACATCCCCGTTGCCGTCACCACGCCGCGGCCTACGCCCTGTGCTACCGCGGTGCCCTTGTAGACCATATTGAGACGGTCGCCGAGTGCGATGGTGCCGTGCAGCGGTGCTGGATCTTTGACTACCGCGGCGCTTTCGCCCGTGAGTGAGGCCTCCTGCACGCGAAGTGCGCTGGCAAAAAACAGGCGGGCATCGGCACCGACAGCATCGCCTTCACCGAGCACGAGCACGTCGCCGCGCACCAGATCTGCGGAGGGCACGGTGGCGAGGGCGCCGTCGCGGAGCACCGTGGAGTGCGCTGCGGTCATGGTGCTCAGTGCGGCCACCGCGTCGGCCGCTTTGCTCTCTTGGGTGTAGCCCAGGATGGCGTTGAGCACGATGATGGCGCCGATCACGATGGCGTCGACGGGAGGGCCTTCTGCTCCCTCGAGAAACCAGGCAACAAGTGAGATAGCGACGGCGGCGAGCAAGAGGTAAATGAGGGGGTCCTGCAGTTGCGCGAGCAGGCGGCGCCAGGCGGGTACGGGAGGCGTGCCCCTTAGCTCGTTGGGGCCGTCTGTGGCGAGACGGTGCGCGGCCTCGTCTGCGGAGAGACCGGTCGAGGGGGTGACCTGGAGCTCGTGCGCCACGGCGAGGCCATCGGCGAGATAGGGCGCGGCGAGCACGGATGACGCCCCCGATGCGTCTGACATGCGGCACCGCCTTTCGCCAGAAAGTTAGGTGCAGGGTTGCACGATTCGGGGCGGCGGAACAGTGCCCCGGGGGTCGTTTGTGAACTCCGCGGGCGGGCCGGGCGGCTACGCAATCGGTGCGCAGGAGGGTTACTGCCACCGCCACAGCACATGTCCAGCGAGTTTCCTGAGTATTCCGTGAGGATGTGGCCTGTTTCGGAGCGGTGCGTTCCGGATGTCGTAGGCCCGCAGGGAGGGTGCGTGGTGCGCTGTGCCCCGAGATTGCGGGGCCACGGCCGCGCAAAGCAGGTTCCTGCGACGCCCAGACACGGATTTCGGGCTGTGAGCATATTCGGAGCGTGGCGCTCCGATTAGTACGTGACCCTCAGATTCGGAGCAGAGGCTGGAACGTCCGTGTGCGCCCATGGTGTGGCGCACCCCCCTTAATCACCGCGAACGACGCCGCAGCGCGAGGGTTCGCCTCCCGAGAAAGCTATGCCCGCGAAAACATCACTCAGTTCCCCTATCCGTGCGCTCAAGAACCTCTTCGGGCGCATGTCCAAGAAACGGCGCAGTGCCATCCTCGCTACTGTTGCGGTTCTTGCCGTCGGAGGCATTATTGCCGGCGGCTTGACGGTGCAGAGCGCCGCCGTGGCAGCGGAGGCCGCCGAGGTCGCCGCAGCCCAAGAAGCGCGAGCCGAAGCTGCCGCCAAGCAGGCCGCCTATGAGCAGCGTGTTGAAGCCGAAGCTCTGAGCGTGATCGAAGCAGCGACCCCCGTGATCGCTGCGGCTCAGGGCAAGGTTGACGCCGCGGCCCTTGCTACTCCCGTCGCTTCGCTCACGGAGCGCGCCACTCTTGAGGTCGAGGTAGTCGAGGACCTCATCGAGCAGGCATCCACCGCGATTCCCGTCGTGGAAGCCGCGATTGTCGAGGCAGACCGCGTGGCGGCGGAGGCCGCAGCGGCTGCAGCGGCAGCCGAAGCCGAGCGTGTGGCTGCAGAGGCCGCACAGGCCGCACAGGCCGCGGCGGCCGCAGAAGCAGCCAGGGCGGCATCCGCCACGCCTGCCGGCGCTCAGGCGATCGCCCGAGACATGATGGCCAGCAAGTATGGCTGGGGCGCCGACCAGGCTTCGTGCCTCGTGAACCTCTGGCAGAAGGAATCTGGCTGGCGAGTCGATGCCTACAACGCCTCCAGTGGTGCCACCGGCATTCCTCAGTCGCTGCCCGGCAGCAAGATGGCGACGCACGGCGCTGACTGGAAGACCAACGCGTCGACCCAGATCAGCTGGGGCCTTGACTACATCAAGCGCGCCTATGGCACCCCGTGTGGGGCCTGGGGCCACTCCCAGTCGGTGAACTGGTACTAAGCCGAGTCCACTCTCGAGCGTCACACTCAGCGAACGCCCAGCAGCTAGAACAGCTGTTGTTGGCGTTCGCTGTGTGTTTCCTCGGTAACCGGCGCTCCGCCAGCGCTCTGTTCCGGCCGCCATTGACGGCGAGCGCGACGCCGGAGCCCGACATGCCGGGGCAGTTGCGCCCCCACTGCTCCGGCACATCCCTCGTGTGGACGTTTCGGCGATTGGGCGTTTTCGGAGGAAATACCTCCGATTAGCACCGGTCTCTCAGGCCCGCATTTTGAGACTTAATACGTCCGTATGCGCCTCAACGTGGCGCAGTCAGCTGTCAACCGCGAGCCGCGGCGCCGTGCCGGGCTCGCTGTGAGAGAAAGATTATGCCCACGAAGATATCCGTACCTTCCCCTATTCGCGCAGTTCGCGCCAAGTTCAACGAGATGCCTAAGAAGCGCAGGTTCGCCGTTCTCGGCCTTGTCGCCCTTCTGGCAATGGGCGGCGTCGTCGGAGGTGGCGTCACGGCGCAGAGTGCCGCTGCTGCTGCCCAGGCGCAAGAGGCGGCAGAGCAGGCAGCGTATGAAGAGCGTGTCGAGGAGGCGGCCGTCGCCGTGATCGAGGCGGCAACGCCCGTCTTGGCGGCGGCATCCGGCAAGGTCGACGCGACGGCATTGGCAACCCCCGTGACCGCTCTGGCCGACCGTGCGGCCCTCGAGGTCGAGACCGTCGAAAGCCTCGTAGAAGAAGCCGAAGAGGCCATCCCCGTGGTCCAGGCGGCGATCGAAGAGGCCGACAGGCTCGCTGCTGAGGCCGCTGCCGCAGCGGCCGCCGAGGCCGAGCGCATCGCCGCAGAGCAGGCAGCGGCTGCCGCAGCCGCACAGGCGGCCGCATCGACCCCTGCCGGGGCTCAGGCTGCGGCCCGCGACATGGCAGCCAGCAGGTATGGCTGGGGTGGTGACCAGTTCTCCTGCCTCGTGAACCTCTGGCAGAAGGAGTCGGGTTGGCGTTGGGATGCCTACAACGCGTCGAGTGGTGCCACGGGCATTCCCCAGTCCCTGCCTGGCAGCAAGATGGCCACGCACGGGGCCGACTGGCAGACCAACCCGCTGACGCAGATCAGCTGGGGCCTCGACTACATCAAGCGTGCCTACGGCACTCCGTGTGCTGCATGGTCACACTCGCAAGCCGTTAACTGGTACTAGCGGTCACATCAGCGGCCCGCGCGTCTCTCCCGCAGAGGGGAGCGTGCGGGCCGCTGTCTGTTGCCATCCGGCCCGGCCGGGCACATCATTGCTCGTGTGACGCATCGGGGCACGCCGGCGGGTCGCGCGTCATGAATGCGGCAGCGCGGCGCATTCAGCGTGTCTACCTCACTCTTATGCTGGGCAACACGCTCGCCGCATCCTTTATCTGGGGCATCAATACCCTCTTTCTTTTGGATGCCGGGCTCACCAACTTTGAGGCGTTCGCAGCGAATGCGTTCTTCACAGCGGGCATGGTGATCTTCGAGATACCCACGGGGGTCGTTGCCGACACCCTCGGCCGCAAAGCGTCATACCTGCTCGGCACGATAACGCTGGCGGCGACCACCTTCCTCTACTGGATGCTGTGGGTATGGCATGCGCCGTTTATCTGGTGGGCTGTGGTCTCCGTTCTCCTGGGGTTGGGTTTTACCTTCTTCTCGGGCGCTGTTGAAGCCTGGCTCGTCGACGCGCTCACCCATACCGGGTATACGGGGGCGATGGAGGCCGTGTTCGGCAGAGGGCTTGTCGTCACGGGAATCGCCATGTTTGCGGGCTCGGTTCTCGGCGGAGTTGTGGCGCAGGCGACGAACCTGGGGGTGCCGTTTCTGCTGCGGGCGGCAGTCCTTGTTCTCATGCTCGTCTTTGCCGCGTTCGTCATGCGCGATCTCGGGTTCACCCCCGATCGTTCGAGGGGGCCCATCGCGGCGACGCGGCATGTGCTCACGCGGTCGATAGACCACGGGCTCCGCAAGAAGTCGGTGCGCTACCTCATTCTTTCGGCGCCCTTCGCGTCGGGAGTGGGTATCTACGCCTTCTATGCTCTGCAGCCGTACCTGCTCGCACTGTTTGGTGACCCATCCGCCTACGCCATCGCGGGGCTGGCGGCGGCCGTGCTCTCGCTTGCCCAAATCGCGGGCGGCATTCTTGCGCCGCGCATCAGGGGGCTCTTTCGCCGGCGCACGACCACGGTGATTGCGGCATCCATTGGCAGCGTCGTGGTGCTGATCGCGCTCGGCCTGATCTCGGTCTTCTGGGTGGCAGTGGTGCTGTTGGTGCTGTGGGGATTTGTCTTTGCCGTCGCCGAGCCCGTGCGCCAGGCATATCTCAACGACATGATCCCGTCCAAGCAGCGGGCAACGGTGTTGTCGTTCGACTCACTCTTCGCAAGCCTCGGCGGTGTCGTTATCCAGCCGGGGCTCGGTAGGGCCGCCGATGTATGGAGCTACGGAACCTCGCTCGTGATCGGTGGGATTGTCGAGCTCATCGGGGTTCCTCTCATGCTTGCTAGCCGTCGCCAGAATGAGCCGGCCGATACGGCGCGGTCAGAAGCTGAGCGCGACTAGCCGGGATAGCATCGCGCCATGGGCCACGACATTGTTATCAGCGGTCCCGTGGCCTGGAATCAGATTGTCTACCTCGATCACCTGCCAGAACCGAGACCGCACATGCAGTTCGCCGAGGAGTCGTTCGAGACGGTCGGGGCAACATCGGCGGCTAAGGCGCTGCATCTATCGGCGCTCGGCAACGATGTGACCCTTCGGACCGTGCTGGGCGACGATGCCGAGGCTGCTCGATTGAGCTCGCTGATGGGTGAGGCGGGGGTTACGCTTCGTGGCGCCGTCGTTCCGGGGCCCAGTGAGAGGCATCTCAACCTCATGACCCGGGCAGGGGAGCGGGTGTCGTTGTATCTGTCGTCGCCTGTCGAGCCGGCAGTGGACCTCGAGGAGTTCAGGGTTCTTGCTCGGGGAGCATCCGCGCTCGTCATGGATCTTTCTGCATCCTCGCGAGAGCTTCTGCCTGCGGCGGTAGAGAGTGGCGTTCCAATCTGGACCGACATCCACGACTACGACGGCGCGAGTGACTTTCATCGCCCCTTTATTGAGGCCGCCACGTATGTGTTTATGAACTCGGATGGGCTTGATGATCCCGTGCCCTTCATGCGGTCACTCATGGAGGAGTGTGCTGCAGTCGTGGTGTGCACGCTCGGCGCAGACGGAGCCATTGCCTATGATTCAGAAGGCCTCCACAGGGTGGGAGCCGTGCCCGTTGTGGTCGCCGACAGCAACGGGGCAGGCGACGCCTTCTTCGCGGGGTTTCTGCATGCCCACCTGAAGGGTGCTTCAATTGCTGAGGCGCTCAAGGCCGCAGCAACTCAGGCGGCGGTTGCGCTCGTTACTCGGCATCTGCATCCGCTGTTGGACGCGCCGCTGGGCGGGTAGCGCCCCCGCGCTATATCGGCCTTGTGTATTCAAGATTGATTATGCTAATTTGACCATGCCATCCAACGACGGACCAGGCCAAGGAAGGAAGCAAAACTCCCGTGACTATTCTTCTTGATAAGGGCGCTCGCCGCAGCACACTCCTGAGCGTAGGGGCCCTTGCGGCCGCCATGATGCTTAGCGCTTGTGCCGGTGGCTCAGCGACACCTCCCGCTGCACAGGACGACGACGTTCTCATCAGCCAGGCAGACTGCGACCGCAACCGCGACGCAGGCACGATCACCTACATCTCAGGCTATGGCTACTCGGCCAGCGCTGGGCAGCTCGATGTGTTCCTCGCCGAGGAGCTCGGCTACTTTGATGCGCTGTGTCTCGACGTGGAGATCAACGCATCGGGAGCCAACGGCCAGCAACTCGTGGCCTCGGGTCAGGCGCAGTTCACTGCCCTGGGATCAGCATCCGATGTGATGCTCGCCGCGGCGAACAGCAAGAACCTCACGGCTATTGCCACCTACGGCAGCGTTTCGCCGTTCTCCATCTTCGCCAACGAGGCTGTCACCAGCCTCAAGGGCCTTGAGGGCAAGAAGCTCGGATACTTCATCAACCTCACCCCGATCGCTTCGGCGATGCTCGACAACGCCGGCGTCGATGTCAGCAAGGTCGAGCTGATCAAGATGACCAACTACGACCCCACCGTCGTCACGCGCGGGCAGGTTGACGCAATCGTTGGATACGCCTCGAACCAGCCGGAGTCGCTCAGGGCGCAGGGGCTGCCCTTTACCGAGTTCATGCCCGCCGATGAAGGCGTCGAAGGCACGTACAACGTGATGGAGGTCAACACCCAGTTCCTGAACGCGAACCGCGAGGTCGTATCCGACTTCATGCGCGCGAGCCTCAAGGCGCTGGAGTTCTGCCTCGACGATCACGACGAGTGCATCGACATGATCGCCAAGCTCGCCGAAGACAACAACCAGGGTTCGGCGTTCCCGCGCGACCAGCTCGCTCGCACGTGGGCCGTGGAGTCCGGCTGGGTCACGAGCAACCCCGATCTCGCTCCGGGTATGCAGACCGAAGAGCAGTGGGAGCCCGAGTACGAGCTCGTCAAGCGCTACGGCGGCATCGACACGCTCCCGGCTCTCTCCGAGATGATGGACACCGAACTGGTCGCAGCCCTGTACGACGACGGCGCCCTCATCTGGCCAGGCAAATGAGTTCGCCTCTCCTCACGGTGACGGGCGGCGTCGAGGTCTCTAACGTCTCCAAGAGTTATGGCACCGGCGACGCCCGCACCACCGTGCTCGACAATGTGAGCCTCTCCATTCGCATGGGGGAGTTCGTCTCGGTAATCGGCCCGAGCGGGTGTGGCAAATCCACGCTTCTCAAGGTGATCGCCGGGCTCACGCCGGCCGATTCCGGCACGGTTACGGTCGACGGCAGCACCGTCAAGGCGGCCACCAAGAACAAGATGATCGGTCTGGTTCCTCAGTCGCCCGCGCTGCTGCCGTGGCGAACCGTGCTGGACAACGTGGCGCTCCCCATGAACGTCAACCGTGCTGCAAACACGGGGCGCACGCTCCGAGACCCGCGGGAGATTCTCGACCGCTTCGGCCTCGGCGCAGCGGTGGACAAGTATCCGTCGCAGCTCTCCGGAGGCATGCAGCAGCGGGTCGCCATCGCCAGGGCCTTCGTGTTCGACCCGAGCGTTCTGCTCATGGACGAGCCGTTCTCCGCTCTCGACGAGATGAACCGTGACAAGCAGCGTCTCGGCCTGCTCGACTTCTGGCAGTCCAACCGCAAGGCAGTGCTGTTCGTCACGCACTCGGTTCCCGAGGCAATCATGCTCTCAGATCGAATTGTTGTGATGGCGGCTCACCCCGGGCGCATCGCCGAGATCATCGACGTCACCCTGCCGCGTCCGCGCACGGAGGATGTCTATGCCACCGACGAGTTCCGCGACCTGGAGGGCGTCGTGCGCACGACCCTGAGGAACGTAATGGGGGAGACCCATGTCTGAGATGAGAACGGCGCCAGAATCGGCTACGGAGTCGATCGCCACCGCTGAAGCGCGCACCGCCAAAGAAAGCCGTTGGCTGCCATCGAATACCGATGTCCGAGCTGCGGTGAACTGGAGAATCTGGTTTCCCCCGCTGCTCACGTTCATCATCGCCGGCACGGTGTGGCAGGTTCTTGCGTATGCGAACCCTTATGTGATCCCCACGATCGATGCGATTCTCGGCAGCTTGGCCAAGGACCCGTCGATGTACTGGACCAACTTCTTGGTCACTCTGCAAGAGGTGGTCATCGGGGCTATCGCTGGCATCCTGGCCGGATTCCTCTTCGCCGTTGTGATGGCGGAGTTCCGGTTCATGGAGCGGGCGGTGATGCCGTTGTTCGTCGTGATCATGGTCACGCCCATCGTGGCCATCGCCCCGGCACTTGTCGTGGCATTCGGCTTCGGCATGATGCCCAAGTACATCGTCACGGCACTTGTCGTGTTCTTTCCTATGCTCGTCAATTCGCTCGCAGGGCTTCGGGATGTCGACGGTCGCACGCTCGACGTGATGCGCACGTTGCACGCAAGCCGCTGGGAGATCTTCAGGGATCTGCGCTTTCCCGGCAGCATGCCCTTCGTCTTTGCCGGACTGAGGGTCGCGCTGCCGATGGCCGTCGTCGGTGCTGCGGTGGCCGAGTTCGTGGCCGCGGGGCAGCAGGCTGGCCTCGGCTCGCTCGTCACAATCTCTGCAGCGCAAGCCAATCTGCCCGTCACCTGGGCGAGCATCCTGCTGCTGTGCGTTATGGGCGTCGCGATCGTCTCGATACTCGCTGTCGTGCGAAAGCGCGTTCTGTGGTGGAGCGACGGCGACATCGTCGCCCGCTAGCGGCCCCGCGCCGCTCCCACCGGCAATCACCGTTATCCGTGGCTGTGGCCGCGTGACACCTCTACCGACAAACCCCAAAAACACTGGGGCATGAAGGGCAAGACATGAAGAAGCTCCGCTTTGGCCTGTTCGAAAACGCTCAGGCGAACGACTCCGGCACCGCAACCTGGCGCCACCCCGAGAACCAGCGGGATCACTACGACGACCTCGACTACTGGCGTAACATCGCCACGACGTGCGAGGACGCGGGCTTTGACTTCGTCTTTTTGGCGGATGCCTGGGGCTGGTCTGAGGTCAACGGGGTTCGTCCCGCAATCAGCTCGGAAGAAGGGCTCGATCTGCCCCGCCTCGATCCCGCGATCGTGGCTGCAGCTCTCGTCGCCGAGACGACCCGGCTCGGTCTGGTGATCACGGGCTCGACGCTGCTGGAACAGCCCTACTCATTCGCCCGCCGCATGTCGACTCTCGATCAGCTCTCGGGCGGTCGCATCGGCTGGAATGTGGTCACAACCGGAACCGCCGATACAGCCGTCGAGGCCTTCGGCGTTCCCATGGTTCCGCATGACGAGCGCTATGACATGGCCGACGACTTCATGGAGGTCGTCTACAAGCTGTGGGAGGGCACCTGGGAGCCGGATGCTCTTGAGCGCGATAAAAATGGCCGCTTTGCCGACCCCGCCAAGGTTCACCGCATCGAGCACGACGGCCCGTACTTTCGGTCGCGCGGCTACAGCAACTCCTCGTACTCCCCGCAGGGCACGCCCGTGCTGTTCCAGGCCGGGTCTTCTGACCGGGGCCGCCAGTTCGGGGGCAAGCACGGCGAGTGCATCTTCTTGGGGGGCGGCTCGGTCGACAAGCTCGCCGAGCAGGTCAAGAGCATCCGCGCTGAGGCCGCAGCCGCGGGCCGCACGCCCGAGTCAATCAAGCTCATGGTGGCCTTCTCCTGCGTTGTGGCGCCCACCCGCGAGGAGGCTCAGCGCAAGTACCAGCAGGTGCTCGACGCGCAGTCGCCCGAGGTTGCCGTCGCGTCCTATGCGATGTTTACGGGTCTTGATCTCTCGTCGTATGACCCGACAACTCCCATGTCTGATTTGCACACCGAGCTGTCACAGACTCAGATCTCGCGCTTCGGTGATCGCACCGTTGGCGATGTCCTCGCCGAGTGGCACGCCAACGGCGTGCGGAGCAAGCCCGTCATCGGAACTGCGGAGGATGTCGCTGACGCGCTCATCGCCATCACCGACGGCGCCGACCTGGACGGCTTCTTGCTCACGCCCATCATCCAGCCGGGGTCGACCATCGACTTTATCGAGCAGGTATTGCCCATTCTGCGCGAGCGTGGCGCCATCGACTCAAAGCCGAAGGCCGCGTCGCTGCGCGAGCGTCTGCTCGGGGCGGCGACCCCCACACTGGGCGCGGATCACCCGGGTGCTTCATACCGGGTAAATTCAGAGCAGGGCCGATAACGAATCGAGCTTGGCGAGAACGGGAGTCATTCGTGGGACAGGTCTGCGTAGTCGGAAGCATCAATCTCGATCTGATGGTGCACATTCGGCACTCTCCCCAGGTGGGGGAGACCCTCCTGGCGGAGTCGACTCACCGTTTGCCCGGCGGCAAAGGATTCAATCAGGCCGTCGCGGCCACACGATCAGGGGCAACCACTCGATTCTGTGGCCGCGTCGGCGACGACGGCGATGGCGCCTATCTGAGGGCCGCGCTGGTCGAGGCTGGCCTCGATGCGTCGCATCTCACGGTTGACGAGTCGGAGCTCACGGGGTTCGCCCACGTGGCGATTCTGCCGGGATCGGGCAACTCGATCATCGTGTCGCCCGGCGCCAACAGTGCGCTTAGCGCTGCTGAGGCCGTCGAGGCTGTGGAGGCGCAGGAGACCCCTGCGGTGGTCCTCGTGCAGTTGGAAATCCCGTCGGCTACCGCTGAGGCGGCGCTTGCCGCCGGGCGTCGCGTAGGGGCCGTCACTATTCTCAATGCGGCGCCGCCTGCAGGCGTTACCGACTCGATGCTCTCCCAGGTTGACATCCTCATCGTCAATGAGACGGAGGCGGATGCTCTCGGTGGGGTCGATCGCATGCTCGGCACCGACGATGGCCCCGGGTCGGTCATCGTCACCCTCGGCTCTGAGGGCTCGCTCTGGGTGACCAGGGACGGCACGCGCGTGGATGTTCGATCCTTCTCTGTGGATGCCGTCGATACGACCGGTGCGGGGGACGCATTCTGCGGGGCATTCGCTGCAGCCATCAGCAATGGGCTCGACATTCCTGCCGCCATGCAGCGGGCATCAGCGGCCGGGGCCATTGTGGCCACGCAACTGGGCGCTCAGACCACGGAGTTGTCACCCGAGGCAATCGACCGTCTCGTGGCCACCCGGACCTAGCCGCAGCGCCGAGCTGCAGAACCGAGCCGCAGCGGCTAGCGAGAAACCGCTTCTTCTTTCTGCGCGCCATCTCTGTCGTCGGCAAAGGTGTATTCGCCCGCTTCGAGTCGCGTGCACAGGTCGTTGGCCCACTGCTGTTCTCCCCGGAGCCGACTCGTCGACAGTTCGAAGAATTCGCGAACGTAGGCTGGCGTCGAGGGGGAGCGCTGAACATCGTCGATGTTGTAGGTGTTGCTCACGATTTTGGCGTCGATCTCGCTCACCCGATGGTGCAGTGCATCGATGACCTCTTGCCTACTGAGCACATACATGAAGGAGGTCAGCGCCATGACCGGCGCCATGTCGAACGTCTCGACCGTCCAGAGAACCCGCCTCAGGATCCGCAGAAACTCGACCTCGCCCTCTGGCGTGATGCTGTAGGTCGTGCGTTCGGGCCGGTTGCCCTCCGACTCGGTTCCCTGCTCAGCGACGTAACCGTCTTTCTTGAGCGATCTCAGTGCGTTATAGATCGACCCCGGCTGAATGTTCGCCCACTCGTTAACGTGCCAGGTGAGCAGTTCGCGGCGCAGAAAGTAGCCGTGCACCGGCTGAAACTGACGGACTGCTCCGAGCACGACAAGGCGCGTGATGGTCGACATGGCTCTCATCGTAAGACACGCCGCACGGCCAGCGGGTAGCGGATGCTTGTGGCTAGCCAGATTCTGCAATATTCTTGAACTAACTAATCAAAGTTGACTAGTTGCCGGGTCGATGGCGACCCGCGTGAAACTCCAGGGAGACCAGCATGACGGCTGAGACTGTTACCACCCCCACTCCGATCCACCTGGGTCTGAGGCAAGCATTCTCGTTGTTCCCTACGGGTGTCGTGGCGGTCTGTGCCCTCGACGACGACGGCAACCCCATCGGAATCCCCGTCAACTCCTTTACCTCGGTGTCGCTCGACCCGCCGTTGGTGGGAATCTGCGTGGGCCGCACATCCACCACCTGGCCGGTGCTTGCCGGTCGCGCCCGTCTCGGCCTCAGCGTTCTTGGTGCAGATCAAGGAGAGCTGTGCCGCAGCCTCGCCTCCCGAGGCACTAGTCGCTTCGATGGCGCTGCCTGGCAGCCGACCGCCTACGGTGCCGTCATGATCGAGGGGGCGGCGCTGTGGCTCGACTGCGAGCTGAGGTCATCGTTCGATGGCGGCGACCACGAGGTTGTGCTGCTCGAGGTTATGAACTCCGAGATCTTCGCCGACGTTGAACCCCTCGTCTTTCACCAGAGCCGCTTTCGCGAGCTCCACCCCGTGGCCTGATAGACCCCTTCTATAGGCCGCGTGGTTCTCGGCTTCAGGGTGCGTACTCAGTCGTCGGCGAAACGCTCGTCCAGCCACAGCACGAGGTCGCCCATCACCTCGGCGCGATTAATCTCATTGAAGACCTCGTGGCGAGCCCCCTCATAGACGATGATCTTGATGTCGAGGAGCCCCGACCTCTCCGCATAGTCCTTGGCAAGGCTCAGGGCGCTCTGCTCTCCTCCCAGCGCGTCGTCTGAGCCGACCAGGATGAGCAGGGGGAGCTCCGGTGGCAGGTTGCGCGCGGGGCGGCCGTAGAGGCGCAGCGTGTCTCGATAGCCGTAGAGCTTTTTTAGGGGAACCGTTGTTGTGTAGGGGTCGCGCATGAAGTCGTCGATCACGGCGCGGTCTCGCGTGAGCCACTCAGCAGGGGAGGGCCCGAGGTGCCGGAACCGGGCATTCAGGTCGCCTGCGTTCATGCCGAGCGGAGTGCGATGCGCTGTTCCGGAGAGCACTACTCCGTCGTACCGGTCGGCGTGGTGATTGATGATGATCTGCCCCATCAGCGAGCCCCAGGAGTGGCCGAGGTAGACCAGGGGCACGTCGCCCTCGGTCTCTCTGATGACATCCGTGAACCGCTCGATTGCCGCAATGGTGCCATCGAGTCCTCCAGGCCCAGGTCGACCCATTCGCGAAAGATCGCCCCCGTGCTGTTCGAATCCCGTGCGCCCGTGCCCGCGATGGTCGTCCGCCCACACGCTGTAACCCGCGCTATTAAGTGCTCGAACGAGCTCCGTATAGCGGCCAATGTGCTCGCCAGCGCCATGGGAGAGCTGCACAATGGCGTGAGGGTCGTCGACGCGCCACGATTGGTAGTAGATGCGGACGCCCCAGGAGTCAATGAAGTGCGGCATGCGCCCATTGTGCACCCGGGCGCGCCGACGCATCATGGCTGCCCCTGGATCGAAACACCGTGCGCGGTCGGATATGGTCGCGAGATGGAGAAACGTCAGGACGCCAGGGCGGCCCTCAAGGCGCTCTGCGCCGACAATATCTCGTGGGACCTCTCCCCGTTTCAGGGCTTTGTCGACCCCTCAGTGGCGCGGCGCTCAGCCGTGCTGGTGCTTTTCGGAGTGCTCGACGCTGTGCCTGCGTCGGCAGAGGGCCCGGTCGCGGGCGATATCGACGTGCTCCTCCAACGGCGTTCGGCCAGCATGGGTCATCACCCTGGGCAGATCTCCTTTCCCGGTGGAGGGGTAGAAGAAGGCGATGCCGACATCACGGCGACCGCGCTTCGGGAGGCCGTGGAAGAGACCGGCCTCGACCCCACAGGGGTAGAGATCCTCGGCACCCTGCCGGAGCTTCCGTTAGTGGTGAGCAACAACCTGGTCACGCCGGTGCCGGCGTGGTGGACTCGTCCGTCTCAGGTCGCGGCCGTCGACAGCCGCGAATCCGTGGATGTTTTTCGCGTGCCGGTGGCCGACCTGCTTGACCCCGCCAACAGAGCCACTGTTGTGCGGGTGTGGAAGAAATCGACCATGCGCAGCCCAGCATTCGTGGTGCAGGGTCGGGTCATCTGGGGTTTCACCGCTATTGTGCTCGACCTCATGTTCGAGAAACTCGGGTGGACGATCCCGTGGGACCGCTCGCGCCAAGTCGAGCCGTGACGGTCGTTAGATAACGGAGGTCCCGGTGCTCGAGAGCCGCTTTTTCCAGCTCGATCATTGCCATCTCGGAGTCGCGCTGAGTGCTCACGGAGACGTCCTCGCCGAGAGCCATCGAGACGGCGCCGGCGATGAGGCCGGCAACACCGGCGGTGAGCGCGGTTCCGATTTCTGAGGTGGCTGCCGCCATGCCCACAACGAGCGCGGCGGTCTACACGATTCCGTCGTTAGCCCCCAGCACGCCCGCTCGAAGCCAATTGAGCTTCGAGGCCACGTTCGCAAACTGCGAGCCCGGTTGGGTGGATGCTGGGGGCTTTTTCACGACGCTTTCGGCTAGTCGTTGCGCGGTTTGCGCGCCGACCGATCGTCATAGGATGGGCGATCCCCATACGAGGATCGAGCGGGTCGATCGGTGCGATCGGTGCGACGTGCTCCCGGGCCGCGGTCGGCCCGGATCTCGATCAGCTTGCCGCTGATGCGAGTATCGCTGAGCTTGTCCAGCGTCGCGCGGGGCAGATCGGCCGGCAACTCAACGATGGAGAAGTCGGGAAAGATCTTGATCGCACCAAAGTCGTTGCGGCTCAGCCCACCCTCGTTGGCGAGGGCCCCCACAATCTGGCGGGGCTCGACCTTGTGGCGCTTGCCCACCTCAAGACGGTAGGGCGCGAGCGAAGAATCGGAGTTGCGCGCTCGACGCTCAGGCTTCTCGTCGCGGTCCCAGGTGCGGGTCTCGCGCTCGGCGCGCTGCGGACGCTCCGCCTTGGGGTCGAGAAGCAGGGGAGTCTCGCCCTGGGAGACCACGGCCAGCGCGGCAGCAACATCCGCCTCTGGCACATCGTGGTGCTTGACGTAGTGGCCGATGATGTCGCGGAACGTGGAGATGCGCTCCGTCTGCGACAGCGCTTCCGTAATGGCGTCGTCGAACCGGGTAAGGCGCGTGACGTTGACGTCCTCGACGCTCGGCAACTGCATCTGGGTGAGCGGCTGCCGCGTTGCCCGCTCGATCGCCGTGAGCAGGCGTCGCTCGCGAGGCGTTACGAAGCTGATTGCGGCGCCGCTACGACCAGCGCGACCCGTGCGTCCGATGCGATGAACGTACGACTCTGTGTCGATGGGGATATCGAAGTTGACGACGTGACTGATGCGCTCGACGTCAAGACCGCGGGCGGCAACGTCGGTCGCCACCAGGATGTCGAGCTTGCCCGACTTGAGCTGCTCCACCGTGCGCTCACGCTGGGCCTGGGCCACGTCGCCGTTGATGGCGGCCGCAGCGTATCCGCGGGCCCTCAGCTTCTCGGCGAGAGTCTCGGTCTCGTTCTTGGTGCGGGTGAACACGATCATGCCCTCGAAGTTCTCGACCTCGAGGATGCGCGTGAGGGCATCGACCTTCTGCGGGTACGACACCATCAGGTAGCGCTGTGTGGTGTTGACGGAGGTCGTGGTCTTGTTCTTGACCGTGATCTCTTCGGGGTCGTGCAGGTACTTGGCGGAGATGCGGCGGATCTGGGCGGGCATGGTCGCCGAGAAGAGCGCGACCTGCTTGTCGTCCGGGGTGTCGGCGAGAATCGTCTCGACGTCTTCGGCGAAGCCCATCTTGAGCATCTCATCGGCCTCGTCGAGCACAAGGTACTTGAGCTCGGAGAGGTCGAGGGTGCCCTTTTCCAGGTGGTCCATGATGCGACCGGGGGTGCCGACAACAACATGCACGCCGCGGCGAAGGGCAGAAAGCTGTACCCCATAGCCCTGACCGCCGTAGACGGGCAGCACGTGTACGCCTCGGAGGTGTGCAGCGTACTTCTCGAACGCTTCACACACCTGCAGGGCGAGCTCGCGGGTGGGGGCGAGCACGAGGGCCTGCGGAGTCTTCTGCGAGATGTCGAGGCGGGAGAGGATGGGCAGCGCAAATGCTGCGGTCTTACCGGTTCCGGTCTGGGCGAGTCCTACGACATCGCGGCCTTCGAGAAGCGGGGGGATCGTGGCGGCCTGAATGGCCGACGGGGTTTCGTATCCGACATCCTTAAGTGCTTTGAGCACGGCGTCGGAGAGTCCGAGATCGGAAAAAGTGGTGGTCACAGCGGCAGGTTCTGCCTCGCTCTGTGGGGTGCTATCGGGGGACGTCATTAGATAAGGGTAGTCCTTCATGGTCTCTTCGGAGACCTATGCTGCGCGACCAATCGGTGCTAACCTGAAACCAAATGGTTGTAGATAGCGTGAGTGGTGCCGAGATCGACCGCATCTTCCAGGCCCTGGCGGATGCTACTCGCCGCGACATCGTCACGAGAGCGGCGAACGGCGAACATTCTGTGTCGTCGCTCGCTCGGCGTTATGACATGAGCCTCGCGGCAGTGCAGAAGCATGTTGCCGTGCTGGAGCGAGCCGATCTCATCGTCAAGAAGCGCAAGGGACGTGAGCAGATTGTTCAGCCTAATCCGCACGCCTTTCGGCGCGCGCGGGACCTGCTCGATTCATATGAAGCTCTCTGGCGTCACCGGGTAGAGGCCATCGACGACATTCTCGCCCAGGAGTAAGAGAGGAACGATCATGCCAGTAGTCAGCTCAAACAAAGATGTCGAAAAGCACTCCCTCACTTTCGTCGCCGAGTTCTCGGCGCCCGTAGAGCGCGTGTGGCAGGTGTGGCAAGACCCGCGCCAGCTAGAGCGCTGGTGGGGGCCGCCGTCGTGGCCAGCAACGTTTGTGCGGCACGAATTCGAGCCCGGCGGTGAATCCCGGTACTTCATGACGGGCCCGACGGGGGAGCGGGCGGGAGGCTGGTGGCGAACCGAGAGCGTCGAGCCACCGAAGCGTTTTTCGGTGATCGATGGCTTCGCGGCCGAAGACGGCGAGCCAGACCCCGACATGCCGCAGAGCCGCATGGAGGTCACGCTCGAAGCGGTTGCGGGCGGCACCAGGATGACCGTAGTCGGCACCTACGCCACTGCCGAAGAGTTCGAGAAGGTAGCGGCCATGGGCATGGAGGAAGGCATGACGCTGGCCCTAGGTCAGATTGATGAACTCCTCGCCGTAAAGTTCGTATAACTACGGAGGGTGCCGCGCGGCGACTCGCTCAGGCGTCGCCGCGCGGCGCTCGACACGGTCGCGCCGCCCTAGGCTTAACGCCATGAACTCGACCAGGATGATCATCGACTGCGACCCGGGACTCGATGATGCTCTCGCCCTCCTCCTTGCCCATGCAGATCCCTCCGTGGTGATCGAAGCCGTAACAACGGTCGGGGGTAACGTGGCACTCGCGGACACGACCCGCAATGCCCTCGAACTCCGGGAGTACCTGGGATTCACTGACGTGCCGGTCGCTGCGGGCGCTGCTGGCCCCCTCGCGGGCGAGGTGAGAAACGCTGCCGAGGTCCACGGATCGGGCGGCCTCGGCTCGGTCGTTCTTCCGGCGGCAGCACTCCCGCTGGACGACCGCGATGCCGTGACCCTCATCATCGACCTGCTGCGCAACAACCCTGGCGAGATCGACCTCGTCGCCATTGGCCCGCTCACGAATATTGCCCTTGCCCTCCGCGCTGAGCCGAGGGTCGCCCAGTGGGCCAAGTCGTTTGTGATCATGGGCGGCTCCTACACGCGGGGCAACACCACTCCGGCGGCGGAGTTCAACATTTACGCCGATCCGGCCGCTGCTGCGGAGGTTTTCGCCGCCGACTGGCAGGTAGTTATGGTCGGGCTCGATCTCACGCTTCAGGCCAGGGTCACCGGCGCCATCAAGGACCGCATGCTCGGGCTCGGCACTCTCGGTTCCGAACTCGTCGTCCCGCTCTCCACGTTCTGGGCCGATCCGCTCGACCCCGACTGGGGTGGTCAGGCGGTGCACGATGTCTGTGCGATCGCTTATGTCACGCATCCGGAGCTATTCCGCAGCACGCCAGCGAGGGTGGACGTGGAGACCCAGGGTTCCTTCACGTCAGGCATGACCGTCACCAATTTTCGGTCGCCAAACCCCAATGCCCTCGTGCCAACAGATCTCGACGTCGATGGTTTTTGGGACATGGTTCTCGGCCACTATTCCGCGGCGGCCGAGACACACTGACGCCAGAGACCCCGCCGGTATACTCGTTCAATGCAAACGGAGCGGCGCACACGGTTAGGTCCAGAAGAGCGCCGTGCGCAGCTCGTCGCGCTGGGCGTCGCATTCCTCGCCGAACACCCGGTGGAGTCCCTCAGCATCGAGTACCTCTCGACGACGGCCGGGGTGTCAAGGGCGCTGCTTTTTCACTATTTCGGCTCTAAGACGGGCATGCAGCGAGAAATCGTCCGAGAGGCACGAGACAGCATGCTGCGCTCCACCGAATCTGGGCCGGGGCTCGAACCGCGGGAGCGCATCCACGCAACGCTCTCCCTGATCGTGGACTTTGTCCGTGAGCACAAGGGCACGTTCTATTCGCTCGTGCGCGGTGTGGCTAGCGGCGCCTCGGAGGTGCGTGAGGTCATAGAAGAGGCCAGAACTGTGCAGGCGGATCGTGTAATCGCTGCCTTCATCGAGCTGGGATATGCCGATACGCCGCTGCTGCGTGCTGCCTTGAGGTCGTGGGTGGCATTCGTGGAGGATCTGCTCGTGCGCATAGCGGTCGGAACCGAGACACCGTCGGGGCAGATCGTGGCGTTTCTTGAGCGCAGCGCCCAGGCTGTCGTCGCGGCCGTCGAGGATCCGTTCTCAGACGCCTAGCCGTCCGATGGCTGGTTGAGAACCCATCTGAGCGTTTCGACGATCGACGCCGCTGCCACCCCGGCGGGGTCGTTTCCTAGGCTTTTGCCCTTCTCTACGAGAGCAGTGTTGAGTTGCACCTGAATCTCGAAGGGGTCATTCGCTTTCTTCGCCCATTTGAGAGCCTTGATTGCCGCCTTTGCACCTACCGCCTGCTGCCAGGTAGCCGCGTCTTTCACGTCGCCCTTAAGGTCGGTGATCCACTCGTCGATCTCGTCAGCGGTTTTCATGGTGCCTTTCGTCGGTGTTCTGCGGGTCCAGCACTGAAGCTGGGAGTTTCTTGTGAGTAAGACCACTTCTGGCTGTGAGTGAGGGTACGTTCCCAGCAACAGCAATCCGGTCGGACGCAAATGCGATGGGCCGGGGAACGGAGCACATCATGGCAGTAATCCTGTGGATTCTGGCCGTAATTCTCGTAGTTAGCGGTATCGTCGCGCTCTTCCGCCGACAGGTTCTGTGGGGCATCGTTCTCATCGTTGTCGGACTGCTGGTGGGTCCGGGAGGAACCAGCATATTCACTTGATCTGGCGCTAAGCCACTTGAGCTACCAACGCCCCCGGCATCGGCCGGGGGCGTTGTTGCTGCTTCCTTCGAGCGCGCTGTTTATTCCCTGCGCATCCGCTCCCTCCTGCCATGGCAGACGTAGCGTGAGGCAAATGCCTATTGCGTGAGGAGACATCATGAAAGCGCTTGTGTACGAGGGCCCGGGTCAGAAGTCCTGGAAGGACGTGCCAGACCCGAA
>NZ_JBACFR010000220.1:0-3508 GCF_056262345.1 Homoserinimonas sp. | reverse complement strand
TCCCACTCGTCGGCCGTCACGAGGTAAGGACCGAACGGCGCCGTGTTCTCGAAAGTCTTGCCCTGAAGCCACTGCAGGGTGCGGTACTGGTAATCGCGCATCGACACGTCGTTGATAACGGCATACCCGGCGATGTAGTTCTTGGCGTCGCTCTCGCTGACACGACGAGCAGGGGCTCCGATCACGACGGCGAGCTCGGCCTCCCAGTCAACCTGCGACGAGACGGTGGGCATCTCGATCTCGTCGAAGGCTCCGACGAGGGCCTCGGGGAACTTGGCGAACAGGGTGGGGTACTGGGGAAGCTCCCGGCCCATCTCCGTGATGTGGGTCTCATAGTTCTGGCCAACGCAGATGATCTTGCCGGGCTTGGGCACAACAGGAGCCCACGACTGCGGGGCAAGCTCAGAGAGCACATGGGAGGTGCCGTCGGCTGCTGCCGCAATGTCACGCCATCCTTCGACCGCCAGAAGCGCTCCGAGGTCGGCGTATCCGCTGATCTCGATAACGGCGTCGCCGTCGATGCGCACGGCGGTCGTGGCGGGGCCCTCAAGGCGCAGGGTTGCTAGCTTCACGTGTCTTCTCCCGGGAGGTAGGTGCGGTTGTCGCCCATCACGATAGAGCCGCCGCCTTCGAAGATGGCCGCCCAGAGCAGGGTGGACGAAGCTACAGCTTCTCAATTGGAGCAATTTTGACGAGAAGCCGCTTGCGGCCCGCCTCATCAAACTGCACCTCGGCGATGCTCTTGGGCCCGTTCGCCGTGACCGACTTAACGGTTCCCTCGCCAAAGTCATCGTGGCGTACGCGATCGCCCACCGCGAGCGTGAGGTCTCCGTTGTCGCGCACCGTGCCGGTAACGCGGTTGGTCCACTCGGTTTTCTTTTCGGCATTGCGGGCCGCGCGGGCGAGCGCGGTAGCGCTGGGTCCCGACGAGTAGCCGTAGCCGGAGCCGCCGCCACGGTCGAAGCTCGCGGCCCGACCGGCACCCGATCCGGTGCCCGAGCTGAAGCCGGAGTTAAAGCCAGAGCCGATCGAATCCCGTCGAGCGTTGAGGGCACGCGGCTGCGTTCCACCGCGGCTGTTAGCCGAGCCCGGCGACTGGCGCCAGTCGATGAGCTCCGTCGGAATCTCCTGCAGGTAGCGGCTCGGCATCGCCACGTTGACGTCGCCGAACTGGGCGCGGGTCATCGCAAGCGACAGGTAAAGCCGCCGCCGCGCACGGGTGATGCCCACATAGAACAGACGTCGCTCCTCCGCAGGGCCCCCGGGTTCCCCCGCCGACATCTGGTGCGGAAGCAGTCCCTCTTCGACTCCCGTGAGAAACACGGTGTCGAACTCGAGGCCCTTCGCCGTGTGGAGTGTCATGAGCGAGACGGTTCCGCTCGAGTCGTCCAGATCATCCGCCGCAGCCACGAGCGTGACCTCGGTCAAGAAGTCGAGCAGCGTGCCGTCGGGGTTGCGGGTGTTGAACTCCTTGGTCTGCGCGAGAAGTTCTTCTACGTTCTCGGCCCGAGCCTCATCCTGAGGATCACGGGATGCCCGCAGCAGTTCTACGTAGCCGGTGCGCTTGAGAATCGCCTCGAGAATGTCGGCGACCTTGGCCGTCTCCACGCTCAGCGTCACCTCGTCAAGCAACCCGGCGAGCCCCAGGATGGCGCCCGTCACCTTGGGCCCGAGGCCCAGCTGGTCGGCCTGCCGCAGCGAATCGCGCAGCGTCTGCTCGTGCTTGTCGGCGTGCAACTGCAGCGCCGCTTCCGTTGCCGGACCGATGCCGCGCTTGGGCACGTTCATGATGCGGCGCAGAGCCATGGGGTCAGCGGGGTTCGCGACGGCGATGAGATACGCCATCACATCCTTGATCTCGGCGCGTTCGTAGAACTTGGTGCCGCCGAGCACGCGGTAGGGAATAGCCGAGCGGATGAAGATTTCTTCTAGTGCTCGGGTCTGCGCGTTCGTGCGATAGAACACCGCAATGTCTTTGTAGTCGAGGCCGCCGTCATGCAGCGTGGTGATCTCGTCGGCGATGAACTGCGCCTCGTCGTGCTGGCTGTAGCCCGTGAAGCCCACGATCTTTTCGCCATCGCCGATGGTCGTGAACAGCTTCTTGTCTTTGCGGTCGAAGTTGTTCGAGATGACAGCGTTGGCCGCGCTCAGAATGTTCTGAGTTGACCGGTAGTTCTGCTCAAGCAGAATGACCTTGGAACGCGGGTAATCGCGCTCGAACTCCACGATGTTGCGGATGTCCGCGCCGCGGAAGGCATAAATCGACTGGTCGGAGTCACCCACGACCGTGAGGCTCGCGCCCGCGATTGTGCCGTTGGGTTCGCGCTGGGACGAGCGGTAACCCTCACCGGCCTCAAGCGCCTCCGCAACATGCGCGTCGATGGGCTTGGTGAGCTCCCGAATGAGCGAGTACTGCGCGTGGTTCGTGTCCTGGTACTCGTCGACGAGGATGTGGCGAAAGCGTCGCTGGTAGATGGCGGCAACCTGCGGGAAGGCTCGGAACAGAAACACTGTCTGCCCGATGAGGTCGTCAAAGTCGAACGCGTTGGCCCGCTGCAGCTCGCTTGTGTACATGCGAAAGATCTGGGCGAAGACGCGCTCGGCGGGGTCGTTGAAGTTGGCGTTGCGCGCATACGTCTCGACGTCGTTGAGCTCGTTTTTGCGCCGCGAGATCTTGGCGGAGACGGACCTGACGGTGAAGCCGAAGGCATCCGCCTCGAGATCCTTGATGATGCGCTTGATGAGCGCACGAGAATCGGCCGAGTCATAGATCGTGAAGTTTTTGGTGAAGCCGAAGTGCTCTGCCTCACGGCGCAGGATGCGAACGCACGCCGAGTGGAAGGTGGAGATCCACATGCCCTCAGCGGCCTGCCCGATGAGCGACTCAACGCGATCCCGCATCTCCGCGGCAGCCTTATTGGTGAAGGTGATGGCCAGAATCTGGCTCGGCCAAGCATCCTGGCTCGACAGCAGACCGGCGATGCGGCGGGTGAGCACGCTCGTCTTGCCTGACCCGGCACCAGCGAGGATCAGGAGCGCGGGGCCACGGTACTCGACCGCTTCGCGCTGCTGCGGGTTGAGCCCGTCGAGAAGGGGATTCGAGGGGGCGCCGTCGGGGCCGAGAATGAAGGTCATGTCAGCCCAAGTCTAGGCTGCGCCCCCGACAACGACCCGAGTGGGCGCTGCGTTGCCGGGGGCGCATACGGCTTAGGCGACCTCGAAGAGGCCCGCCGCTCCCTGACCGCCACCGATGCACATCGTCACAACCACGTACTTGGCACCGCGACGCTTGCCCTCGATGAGAGCGTGGCCCACCATGCGGGCGCCGGACATGCCATACGGATGCCCGATCGAGATGGCGCCGCCGTTGACGTTGTACTTCTCCGGGTCGATGCCCAGGGCGTCGCGGCAGTACAGCGTCTGCGACGCGAATGCCTCGTTGAGCTCCCACAATCCGATGTCGTCGACGGTGAGCCCGTGCTGCTTGAGCAGCTTGGGCACGGCATAA
>NZ_JBACFR010000219.1:0-4803 GCF_056262345.1 Homoserinimonas sp. | reverse complement strand
GTGTGGGTATCTGAGCGATCACTTATCGTGGCGGGTCACCGGCTCCCTCATCTGCGGCAGGTCACCCTCGCGGTTGGTCAGGCTGAGACGGCCCTCTCGGCTGCGGTTGATTTCCCCGTCTCCGTGATCGGTGTCATTGCCGTGGTCGAACCAGAAAGCATCACTGTTACAGGTCGACCTCGCGATGTGGATGTGGTTGCGTCGTCGCAGCTCACTCGATGGATTTCGCGCAGACCCGTGATTCTCGGACCCCTCCAGATCCGCATGATGGTCGACGCGGCAACCACTGAGTCAACCTGGCAAGCCCACCCATTTTCGTCGCCAGAGAGCGTGGCGTTGGTCGAATCGTTCGAGTCCATTCGGCGTGAACTCGTCGCCGCGAGGATGGTGCGCAGAATGTGGGCGGCAGGCGGTGCCGTCGCGCTCGCCGGTGGTGCGGTGTCCCTCGCGGTTGCCATCATCATGGGCAACTGACCGCCCGCATATTTCGTGGGCGCTGCGTCGGTGCGGTATTCCGTGTGAGTTAGCTCAATGCGCAGGTGGCGTCGAGGCTGCCTGCCTATCGTTCCCCCATGAAGTACGGAACTCTCAACGGCAAACGGGTTGCCTTTCTTGTCACCGACGGAGTGGAGCAGGGCGAGCTGACGAGCGCGTGGGATGCCGTGGAGAAGGCGGGGGCAACCCCCGTGCTTGTTTCTCCGGCCGTCGCCACAGTGCAGGCGTTCAACGACACTGAGCCGGGCGATACGTTCGCCGTTGACGCCATCCCGCGGGCCATTGATGCGCACGAGTTCGCAGCTCTCGTTCTGCCGGGCGGTGTAGTCAATGCAGATCAGCTCAGGCGGCACGCGGAATCGGTCGATCTCGTCACGCGCTTCTTCGATCAGGGCAAGACCATTGCAGCAATCGGCCATGCGCCCTGGATGCTCGTTGAAGCCGGGGTGCTGCCGGGGCGCGTCGTCACGTCGTACCCGTCGCTACGCACTGACCTCATCAACGCGGGAGCTGAGTGGGTCGACAAGCAGATCGTTGTCGATAGTGGTCTTGTGACGAGCAGAACGCCCGATGACCTGCCAGCCTTCACCGCAAAATTCATCGAGGAGATCGCGATAGTGTCTCGCGGTCGCTAGAGGGACTCGCGCGGATTTGGTTCGTTAGCGCGGGTGCAGGGAGCCCGCCGCGGTAAGCCGGTCGGGCAGAACCTTCGTCAGCGCCACAACCATGCGGTATCGCATCGACGGGATAACGACGGCACGGCCGTGATCGGCTGCCCTCAGGGTCGACCGCACGACAAGGGGCGGGTCGAGCCACAGCACGCGGGGAATCGTATCGGTGCGCACCCGCATCCTGTCGTGGAACTCCGTGTGCACGAACCCGGGCACCACGGCGGTCACCGTCACTCCGTCGCGGCGGTATTCAAGGTTCGCCCACCGGCTAAAGCTCAGCACCCAGGCCTTGGCGGCGCCGTAGCTGCCGCGCGGTGTGTAGGCCGCCACGCTCGAGACGTTAATGATGGTGCCCGATCCACGGGCCCGCATGGGGCCGAGCGCGGCGTGCATCAACCGCATCGGAGCGGCCACGAGAACGGCGAGGTGCTGTGCCTCTTTTTCGACGGGGTTTTCGTGAAATGGTGCTTTAAGCCCGTATCCCGCGTTGTTGACGAGGGTGGTAACCGGCCTCGTAGCATCCGCGAGGCGGGCCTCAACGATGGCGAGGTCGTGCGGGTTGCCCAGGTCGGCGGCGATCACTTCGATCGACACACCGTGACGCGAGGCGAGATCGCGAGCCGTTGCCTCAAGGCGCTCTGGAGTGCGGGCAACCAGAATGAGATCGTTACCCCGCGCAGCGAGCTGCTCTGCAAACTCTTGCCCGAGGCCCGCCGTCGCGCCCGTGATCAGGGCTCGGCCATGGATGTGAGTGAGCGCGTCGGTCATGCTGCCTTACGCTACTCGACCCAGCAGTGAGCGATGAGGGTAGAGGCCTGTCGCTCGTGCCGGTGCGGCGTGGAGCTACTACGCTTCGCATCATGCTTCTCACACGGCCGTCGGGCCGCGCCATCCTGGCGTTCGCGCCCTATGGGCTTGTTTCGCTCGTACATCTCAGCGCTCTCATCCTGGGTGCGAGCCAAGTAGGCGTGGTCACCAAGATCATGCTCATGCCCGCCCTCGCCCTGGCGCTGCTGATTCTGCTTCCCGCACGGCGCAGCATCGTCGGGTACCTGTTGCTCACCGCCCTCGTTCTCTCCTGGGGCGGAGACTTCGCTCTGGTGATCCCGGGTGAGCTCATGTTCCTGCTCGGGCTCATCTTTTTTCTCGCGGCTCATGTGGTCTACATCGTCGCCATCTCGTCCTCTCTGCGGGTGCGAAGGATTCCCTTTGTCGCGTTGGCCTATGCCGGCTGGTGGATCGCATTGGTTGCTCTGCTAGCTCCCAACGTTGGCTGGCTCGTATGGCCGCTCGCCATTTACGGTCTTGTCCTCGGGGGCATGGCATCCGTGGCGTTGGGGTCGCATCCGGCGGTCGCCTGTGGCGCCTTTCTCTTTGTCGTCTCCGACACAGTGCTCGCCCTCAATCGATTTATGCCGAGCATCGAGCTGCCTTTTCCCAACATTGTGATCATGGCGACATACATCCTCGCGCAGGGGTTCATCGTTGCCGGGGCGCTCATTGTGCTCAAGCGCGGGGTGCCCTCCGCATGGGGATCGCGGCGCAGGGAGAGAGTGCTAAACTCTTGAGGTTGCCGTCAAACGGCCGCGGATAAAGAGAGCTGGCACGCACTGTGACCGGCACCGCGCAACGAGAGAAAGGGGATCCCATCTATGGCACTCGAAGCAGACGTCAAGAAGGCGATCATCGAAGAGTACGCAACCCACCCAGGTGACACGGGTTCCCCCGAGGTTCAGATCGCGATGCTGACGCGTCGTATCAAGGACCTCACGGAGCACCTCAAGGAGCACAAGCACGACCACCACTCGCGTCGTGGCCTCCTTCTCCTGGTCGGCCAGCGCCGTCGACTGCTCGGCTACCTGCAGGATGTTGACATCAACCGCTACCGCTCGCTGATTGAGCGCCTCGGTCTCCGTCGCTAACCTCGGGAGTCGTCGTCAGATCTCCTCACTGAGGAGTCTTTGCTGACACCGCGATCTTCTTCACTGGGCCGTCACCTTAGGGTGGCGGCCCTTTGTGTTTATACGGGCCGCGAGCGGGGTCATCGGCGGAAGACCCAGCAACGAGAAGGTAGCGTTGTTAGGTGCACGATACAGTCGCCCCCCAGTCCGCCGCTCCACTCGTTATGTCCCTCCTGGCCTCCGTGCCCGACTTCCCCGAGCCGGGGGTGCTGTTTCGCGACCTGACGCCCGTCCTGGCCGACGCGCACGGATTTCGTGCGGTGATTGACGAGCTCGGGGATGCTTTCGCTGGGCGGTTCGACGCGGTAGCTGGAGTCGAAGCTCGCGGTTTCATGCTCGCCTCCGCCGTCGCTTACCGCGCAGGCGTCGGCGTTATCGCCGTGCGCAAGGCGGGCAAGCTACCCGGTCGAGTTATCACCGAGCACTACTCGCTCGAGTATGGGGAGGCCGCTCTCGAGGTCGAACCCGACCACATCGCCGGTGGTCAGCGCGTTCTTATTCTCGACGACGTGCTCGCAACGGGCGGCAGCGTCGCAGCCACGACTGCCCTGCTGCAGCGTGCGGGCTGCACGGTTACCGGTGCCGGTGTCGTGCTCGAGCTCAATGGTCTCGGCGGGCGCACGCGTCTTGCGGACCTCGACCTGCACGCGATCGTCACGCTCTAGAGCGCGCTTCGAGTTCAGCTAGCTTCGGGCTCAGCTAACGCCGGGGAGGCTGCGGTTCCCCCTGCACGAGGCTAATCAGTCGTCGCCAGTCGTCGGTGAGATGGTCCTCTGGCAGCACCGCTCGACGCTGGTTGCAGGCGACGTTGTAGACGAAACGGTCCGGCTGCGGGGCGCTGTCGGGAGAATCCCAGGGCAGGGAGTCGACGAGCTTGCGCCAGTCTGCGGCATCAGGCAGGTCATCGATGTCGACGGTCCAGGTGCGGGTAATTCCGGCAAAACCGCCGTGGCGCGTCACGGTCACCTTCATCGTCACCCTCCTGGTTCGTCGCGTCAGAGCACCCCCACACTCTGCCATGCAGACTCGACCGCCGCCTGTTCGCGTGAACCGCTGCCAAAGCGCGTGCCAGCCGCTGTGACGGTGGAGGTGGCGAAGCGAGCAAACGTCGCCGTCTTCGGCAGACCGCTCGTAAGGGCGTCGAACCAGATGACGCCTGCACGCTCCCAGGAGAAGCCGCCGAGATCGCGTGAGAGCAGGGCGAAGGCTCGGTTGGGGATGCCTGAATTTAGGTGAACTCCACCGTTGTCGGCGTCCGTCTCGACAAAGTCCCTCATGTGCGCTGGCTGGGGGTCTTTGCCGATCACGTCGTCGTCATAGGCCGTTCCCGGGTTGAGCATGTTGCGCAGCCCCTCGCCCTGGACGCGGTCGGTAAAGAGCTCGGCGCCGATGATCCAGCTGGCGTCGTCGGCGGTGTGGCGCAGGGTGTGCTGTTCGACCATGGCGCCGATGGCATCCGCAATTGACTCGGCGAGCGCCCCCGATTGTGCCTGGTACGCGAGCCCCGCTGTTGTCTCGATCACGCCGTGGGCGAGTTCGTGACCGATAACGCTGAGGGAGGCAGTGAACCGCCCGAAGACCTCCCCGTCGCCGTCGCCGAACACCATGCGGCTTCCGTCCCAGAATGCATTGTCATAGCGGTTGCCGTAGTGAACTGTGGCATCCAGTCGCGCGTT
>NZ_JBACFR010000218.1:0-10755 GCF_056262345.1 Homoserinimonas sp. | reverse complement strand
GAGACCGAAACACGATGGAGGGGCGGCTTGCCGTCTCTCCCGAGGAAAGGAAGACCATGCACAAGAGAACCCCATTTGTCGCTGCGCTGGCCGCAGCGGCGCTCGTGCTCACGGGATGCGCTGGAGGCAGCGACACCGCGGACGACAGCGGCGATGTGAGCAACGATCTGTTCGAAGTTGCGAGCAGCGTCGATCTCGAGGGCAGCCCGACCTACGACAAGATGGTCGAGCAGGGCAAGATCATCATCGGTGTCAAGGAGGACCAGCCGGGTCTCGGCTACCTCGACGCAGCTACGGGTGAGCGCACCGGTTTCGACATCGAGATCGCGCGCTGGATTGCGGCCTCCCTCGGATTTGGCGAGGACGAGATCGAGTTCAAGGCGATTCCTAGCGCCAACCGCGAGTCCGCGATCGTGAATGGCGACATCGATATCTACGTCGGCACATACTCGATCACCGACAAGCGCAAGGAGCAGATCGACTTCGCCGGTCCGTACTTCGTTACGGGTCAGGGAATTCTGGTGGCCGCCGATAACACTGACATCGAAAGCGAAGAAGACCTCGCTGGCAAGACCGTGTGTTCCGCGACGGGATCAACCCCGATTCAGAACATCAAGGCGAACTTCCCCGACACCAAGACCACAGAGTTCGACACGTACTCGCAGTGCGTCGAGGCGCTGAACGATGGTCAGGTTGACGCAGTCACGACCGACCAGGCAATCCTCATCGGCTACGCCGCTCAGGACCCGGACAACCTCAAGGTTGTCGGCGAGACCTTCACCGTTGAGGAATACGGCGTTGGCCTGCCCAAGGGCGACACGGCTCTGCGTACCTTCATCAACGACCTCTTCACCGACGGCGGGGATGTCTGGCAGGGAATCTACGACGAGACCCTCGGCGTTTCGGGTACGGACGTCGAGCAGCCTGAGGTCAACAACTACTAGTCAGTACCGCTGACCGATAGGGATGCGGTGGTGGCGTGACCGCGCTGCCACCGCATCCTTGGCCTCGACCAGCAGTACCGAGTGACCCGCCCGTCCTTGCCCGCAGAAAGGCATCCCGTGGATGTTCTCCTCAACAACCTCGACATCTTTGTCGAGGGGTTCAAGAACACGATCATCCTGTTCGTCGTGTCGGCGGTTCTCGCCCTCGTGCTCGGCACGATCGTCGGTGCCATGCGGGTATCGCCCGTGCCTGTTATGCGCGCGGTCGGCACGTTCTATGTGAACCTGGTGCGCAACACCCCGTTGACGCTCATCATGTTCTTCTTCGCCTTTGGCTACCCCAAGCTTCAGCTGGGAAACCTGTCGTTCACGACGCTGGCGATCATCGCCCTCAGCCTCTACACGGCCACGTACGTCGCCGAGGTACTCCGGTCAGGGTTCAACACCGTTCCCGTCGGTCAGGCGGAGGCCGCTCGAGCCATCGGCCTGCCGTTCGGCCCCACGATGTCCCTCGTCATCCTGCCCCAGGCATTCCGTGCAGTGATCCCGCCGATGATGAGCGTTTTCATCGCCCTACTCAAGAACACAACGGTTGCCGCCGGGTTCTCTGTGGCTGAGGCGGGAACGATCCGGTCTTATCTTGCCGAGCGGGGCGAGCCAGCCATCATTGTGCTGCTCTGGGTCGCTGCGATCTTCATTGTGCTCGTGAGCATCCTCTCGGTCATCCAAAGAAGACTCGAAGTTCGATGGAGGGTAGCGCGATGACCAGCGTTTTGTACGACGTCCCTGGCCCGCGAGCGATCCGACGCAATCGCATCCTCGCCGTTCTCACGGTGATCGTGGTGCTCGCGGTCGTGGGCTTTGTGGTCTATCGATTCGCCGCTACCGGTCAGTTCACCGCCGACAAATGGCGCCTCTTTACCTATCCGCTCGTGTGGGAGAACGTGTGGGCGGCCACGCTGCGCACACTTTCGGCCTTTGCGGCCGCCGCTGTGCTCAGCATCGTGCTCGGCCTCGTGCTCTCCATCGGGCGAGTCTCTGTTCACGCCTGGATTCGTGTCCCTGTGATGCTGTTCACGGAGTTGTTCAGAGCCGTTCCCGTGCTCATCTTGATGATGATCATGTACTACGGGCTTCCCCCGCTTGGAGTCACGTTTGTGACCCCGTTCGTTGCCGTTGTCACCGGTCTAACGCTCTACAACGGATCGGTTCTCGCTGAGGTTTTCCGTGCGGGAATCGAGTCACTGCCGAAGGGGCAGACGGAGGCGGGATACGCGATCGGCATGCGCAAGAGTGCCGTGATGCTGTACATCCAGTATCCCCAGGCGACCAGGGCCATGCTGCCGGTGATCATTTCGCAGCTGGTGGTCGTTCTCAAGGACACGGCGCTCGGCTTTATCGTCACGTTCCAAGAGCTGCTCTACCTCGCCAAGTTCTATGGTGCGCAGGTGACGTTCGGTTCGCCGATCATCCCGTCAACGATCGTCTTCGGAACCATCTACATCCTCTTGTGTCTCGCGCTTTCTGGCGTCGCCAAGTGGGTGGAGATCCGCACCCGTCGCAGCCCGCGCATCGCCAAGCAGGTCAAGGCGATTCCCGCCGTGCCGGGAGTCGGGGTGGGTGGAGCCGGCGTCATCGACTAGCGGTGAGGGCTTTCTCCGGAGCCGACTAAACTTGGCAGCGTGTCAGAGCTCCTCATCACAGAAGACAGCGTCGCTGAGGCGGTGGATGCCGCATTAGCGGCAATCGCCGCGGCCGACGACTCCGCATCTCTCAAGGCGGTGCGCTCTGCGCATCTCGGGGAGGGGTCGCCGCTCGCCAAGCTCAACGCTTCGCTGCGCAGTGTGCCCAACGATCAGAAGGCTGCCCTCGGCAAGCTTGTCGGTCAGGCCAGGGGGCGGGTGAACCAGGCGTTCACCGAGCAGGAGTCCGAGATCAGCGCGGCAGAGGAGACGGCAAAGCTCGCCGCTGAAGCCGTCGACGTCACGGCTCTTCCCTCGCGGTGGACCGCGGGAGCACGGCATCCATTGCCCTTGCTCATGGAGCGCATGTCGGACATCTTCGTCAGCATGGGCTGGGAGGTCGCAGAGGGGCCGGAACTCGAGAACGAGTGGTTCAACTTCGACGCCCTCAACTTTGATGAGGATCATCCCGCCCGCGCGATGCAGGACACCTTCTTCGTCGAGCCCCTCGACTCGCATCTAGTGATGCGCACGCATACGTCGCCTGTTCAAGTGCGCTCGCTTCTCGGTCGCGAGCTGCCGCTCTATGTGGTTGCCCCCGGTCGCACGTTCCGCACCGATGAGCTCGACGCCACGCACACGCCTGTCTTCAACCAGATCGAGGGCATTGCCGTCGATAAGGGACTCACGATGGCCCACCTCCGGGGAACACTCGAGCACCTCGCACGCGCGATGTTCGGCCCCGAGGCGAAGATTCGTCTACGCCCGAACTACTTTCCGTTCACCGAGCCCAGCGCCGAGATGGATGTCTGGCAGCCGAACGCCAAGGGTGGCGCTCGGTGGGTTGAGTGGGGCGGATGCGGCATGGTCAATCGCAATGTGCTGCGGGCCGCCGGCATCGATCCCGAGGTTTACCAGGGCTTCGCCTTCGGAATGGGCATCGAGCGCACGCTGCAGTTCCGCAATGACATGAATGACATGCGTGACATGGTCGAGGGCGATGTTCGCTTCTCGCAGCAGTTCGGAATGGTGGTCTGATGCGCGTCCCAATCTCATGGCTTCGTGAGTTCGTCGATGTTCCCGAAGACGCGACGGCCGAGAGCATCCAGGCCGCGCTCGTGCGCGTCGGACTCGAAGAAGAAGACATTCACCGTGCCGAGCTGACCGGCCCCATCGTTGTGGGCACCGTCCTCGAGTTCGCGGACGAGCCTCAAAGCAACGGAAAGACCATTCGCTGGTGCCAGCTCGATGTCGGCGAGGATGAGCCTCGAGGTGTCGTGTGTGGCGCCTCCAACTTCTTCGTCGGAGACAAGGTTGTCGTATCGCTGCCCGGCGCCGTGCTGCCTGGGCCGTTTCCTATCGCAGCGCGCAAGACCTACGGTCACGTCAGCGACGGAATGATCGCATCCTCACGCGAGCTCGGGCTCGGCGACGACCACGAGGGAATCCTGCGCCTTGCCGAGCTGGGGCTCGACCCCGACAACGGAACGGACGCGATCGCACTCCTCGGGCTTGATGACTATGCCGTCGAGGTAAATGTGACGCCTGATCGTGGCTACGCATTCTCCATTCGTGGCATCGCCCGCGAGTTCTCTAACTCGACCGGTGCCTCGTTTCATGACCCCGCCCTGGTTCCCGCGCTGGGCGAGATCGTTTCTGAGCCACACAGCGGCTTCAGCGTTGTGATCAATGACGAGGCGCCCATCCGCGGACGTGTTGGTGCTTCCACGTTCGTTACCCGCGTGGTTCGCGGAATCGACCCCAGCCGCCCGACGCCTACCTGGATGGCCTCTCGCCTCCGTCTTGCCGGGGTGCGATCGGGTTCTCTTGCGGTCGACATCACCAACTACGTCATGTTCGAACTGGGACAGCCGATCCACGGTTACGACCTCGACCGTCTTTCTGGTGGGCTTATGGTTCGCCGCGCTTACGCGGGGGAGACCCTGCTCACGCTCGACGATCAGACCCGCTCCTTGAGCACCGAGGACCTCGTTATCGCCGACGAGTCTGGCGCTATCGGACTCGCGGGTGTCATGGGGGGAGCAGCAACCGAGATTTCGGATGCCACGACCACTGTGCTCATCGAGGCAGCTAACTTCGACCCCGTTTCGATTGCCCGGACGGCCCGTCGCCACAAGCTCCCGAGCGAAGCCTCAAAGCGCTTCGAGCGTGGAGTCGATCCGCTTGTCGCCGAGGCCGCAGCGGCCCGAGTCGCTCAGCTCCTCGTTGAGCTCGCGGGCGGAACGCTTGACGAGCTCGGCTCCAGCATGGTCAACCCGACCCCGGCAGAAACGATCTCGCTTCGCGCAGGGTTCGTAGGCTCCCTGATGGGGGTTGAGTACACCGAGGCAGAGATTCGTGATTCTCTCATCGCAATCGGCGCAACGGTCGGTGATGGTCCCGACGGTTCGCTTGAGGTGACCCCGCCGAGCTGGCGCCCCGACCTCACCGATGAGCCCACTCTCACAGAAGAGGTCGCCAGGCTGGTCGGCTACGACCGCATCCCGTCGGTGCTTCCCGTGGCGCCACCCGGGCGCGGACTCTCCCGCGAGCAGCGTCTTCGCCGCTCGGCGGCACAAGTACTCGCCGCCAACGGCGTCACCGAGATTCAGGCCTATCCGTTTGTCTCGACCGCGACGCACGCTCGCTTTTCCGGTGATGCTCCCGCAATGCGCTTGGCGAACTCGCTCGATGCCGAGGTCCCGCTGCTGCGTCGCTCACTCGTGCCGGGGCTCATTGAGGCGACTCGCCGCAACCTCTCCCGCGGGCTCACCGACCTTGCGCTCTTTGAGGTCGGCACCGTGTTCTTGCCCGAGCGGGATAAGCGTTATGGCAGCGGACCTTTGCCCGCTGGCAACGCACACCCGGGAACGACCCGTCTGGTCGAACTCGATGGAAGCATCCCGCCTCAGCCTTGGCATGTGGGCGCTCTGTTCGTGGGCAACCGCAGCGAGAAGCAGCCGGGGACGGCGGCAGTGGCCGTCTCGCTGGTCGACGCCCTCGATGCGGCACGCCAACTAGCAGCGGCCGTCGGCACGCGTTTTCGCTTCGAGCAGGGTTCGCACCCCGCCTATCACCCGGGGCGCACCGCCGAGATCTACCTTGGTGACACCGTCGTTGGTATCGCGGGGGAGCTTCTGCCGGCCCTGGCTGACGAACTCGACCTGCCGCGAGTTGTGGCGGTTCTCGAGCTCGACCTCAGCGCGGTAATCGACCAGTCGAGCCCTGACGTTGCGACTCACGCAATCTCATCGTTCCCCGCAGCAACGCAAGACGTTTCGCTCGTCGTTCCCATTGAGGTTCCGGCGGCTAGCGTTCTCGCGGCGATCGAAGAGGGTGCCGGTTCCCTGTTGGAGCATGCGTACCTTGTCGACGACTACCGGGGCGCCGGCATCGGAGACGGAAGCAAATCGTTGACGTTCGCGCTCCGGTTCCGCGGTGCTGACCGAACGCTCACGGCAGCGGAGGCTTCCGAGTCACGGCTTGCCGGAGTTGCTGTCGCGGCGGAGCGCTTCGGCGCGACCCTCCGCGAATAGCGAATAGCGAATAGCGGATGCCGGATGTGCGTGGGTGGGCACGGGGGAGTATGGTGGCCTCGTGACCCACTTCCGCGAATCCGTGCTCGGCGATCGTCGCCTCGAGTCCGTTCGCGTGCGCCGATTTTCGGCGACGTTGCCCTGCTGAGCGTTCTTCGTTCGCCCGCGTCGTCGCCTTCTTCGGTCCTGCAGGTCCCGTTCCTCATTTAAGGTAGACACATGTCCTATTCCGTCGCCGTCGCAGGCGCGAGCGGTTACGCGGGCGGCGAGCTGCTTCGCCTCCTCGCGGCCCACCCCGACATCACCATCACGACCGTCACGGCACATTCGAACGCCGGGCAACCCCTCACCAGGGTGCAGCCGCACCTGCGGTCGCTCGACCACCTCACCCTGGTCGACACCACGCCAGAGAACCTCGCGGGGCACGACGTAGTTTTCGTCGCCCTCCCTCACGGCAAGTCCGGGGAGCTCACCGATCACCTCGGCGACGATTCGATTGTCATCGACTGCGGGGCAGACCACAGGCTCACGAATGAGGGCGACTGGGCCAAGTTCTATGGCGGAGAGTTTTATGGTGCCTGGACCTACGGGCTGCCAGAACTCATTCATGCCGATGGCAGCCGTCAGCGAGACAAGCTGGTCGGGGCCCGTCGCATCGCGGTTCCCGGATGCAATGTCACCGCTATTACGCTCGCGCTTGCCCCCGGCATCCAGGCAGGCCTGATCAAGCCTGAGGACCTCGTCGCGGTGCTCGCGGTCGGCACATCCGGTGCAGGCAAGAGCCTCAAATCTCACCTTCTCTCGAGCGAGATCCACGGTTCGGCTATGCCGTATGCCGTGGGCGGCACGCACCGCCACACTCCCGAAATCATCCAGAACTTGGCGGTTGCGGGCGGCGAGGGCGTTTCGGTCTCGTTTACCCCCGTTCTTGTGCCGATGTCGCGGGGAATCCTGGCGACATCGACGGCGTCACTCGAGCCGGGCGTCGGATTGGCCGATGTGCGGTCGACGTGGGAGCTGGCGTATGCGGGTGAGCCGTTCGTGCAGGTTCTGCCCGAAGGCGAGTTCCCCAAGACCGCAGACACCCTGGGTGCTAACACCGCCCTCATAGGGCTGGCGGTTGACGAGGCGGCTGACCGCCTCGTGGTGATCAGTGCCATCGACAACCTTGTTAAGGGCACGGCCGGTGCCGCTATCCAGTCAATGAACATTGCGCTCGGGCTGCCCGAGACTACGGGTCTCACCCAGAACGGAGTCGCCCCGTGAGCGTCACCGCCCCCCTCGGCTTCGTCGCGGCCGGAGTTGCCGCAGGCCTCAAATCAACGGGTGCCCGCGACGTGGCCCTGGTGCAGAACCTTGGACCCGACTTTTCGGGGGCCGCGGTGTTCACCAGCAATCGTGCCAAGGCGAACCCCATCCTGTGGTCGCAGCAGGTTGTGGGCGACGGGATCGTCTCCGCGATCGTGCTCAACTCCGGTGGTGCTAACTGCTACACGGGCACCTTCGGCTTTCAGACGAGCCACCTGACGGCCGAGGCGGGCGCCGACGGCCTCGGGATCTCCGCCGGCGACGTTCTCGTGTGTTCAACGGGCCTCATTGGGGTCGGTGGCCAGGACTTTCGCGACAGGGTGATCGCGGGTGTTCACGACGCGATCCCGGCGCTCAGCGCCGACAACGGCCACGAGGCCGCCCTCGCGATCATGACAACAGACTCCAAGCCCAAGGAAGCGGTTGTCGCAGGCGACGGTTGGACGATTGGTGGGATGGCCAAGGGTGCGGGCATGCTCGCACCGGGACTGGCCACGATGCTTGTGGTCATCACGACCGACGCCAAACTCACGTCGGCGCAGTTGGATGCAGCGCTACGATCGGCAACGCGAGTCACGTTCGACCGCCTCGACTCCGACGGATGCATGTCAACCAACGACCAGGTGACTCTTATGGCGAGCGGGGCATCCGGCATCGTTCCCGATCTCGATGACTTCGCGCAGAAGCTCGGCGAGGTCTGCGACAGTCTCGCGGCTCAGTTGCAGGCGGATGCCGAGGGCGCCAGCCATGAGATTTCGATCGAGGTCGTGCACGCGGCGACAGAGGATGACGCCGTTGAGGTGGGCCGACCTGTGGCCCGCAACAACCTTTTCAAGGCGGCCGTGTTTGGCAACGACCCCAACTGGGGCAGAGTGCTCGCTGCTGTGGGCACGACGAAGGCCGAATTCGACCCGTACGCGATCGACGTTTCTATGAACGGAGTGCGCGTGTGCCGCTCGGGAGAGCCGGACGCGCCCTCGGAGAGCGTGGACCTCACCCCGCGGCAGACCCACGTGCTCATTGATCTCAAGGTCGGCGAGGCAACGGCGACGATTCGCACGAACGACCTCACACATGACTACGTTCACGAGAACAGCGCGTACTCCAGCTGATGGCTGAGCCAACAGATCTGAACGCCGTCCAGGCGCAGACGCTTATCGATTCCCTTCCCTGGCTCACCCTGTTTCGGGGCCGCACTATCGTCGTCAAATTCGGCGGCAATGCGATGGTGGATGAGAACCTGAAGCGGGCCTTCGCCCAGGACATGGTCTATCTGCATCATGTCGGCATCCGTCCCATCGTCGTGCACGGTGGCGGACCGCAGATTTCGGCCGCGCTGGCGGCTCGTGGCATTGCCAGCGAGTTCCGCGGAGGGCTGCGCGTGACAAGCCCCGAGGCGATGGAGGTTGTTCGCGACGTGCTCACCGGTGAGGTGAGCGCAGAGCTCGCAGCCCTCATCAATGAGCACGGAGATCTTGCGCAGGCCGTTTCTGGCGAGACCCAGGGGCTGTTTACGGGCCAGCGGCGCGGAACCGTTGTCGATGGCGAGGCCGTAGATCTCGGGTGCGTCGGCGAGGTCGTCGCGGTCGACCCCACGGTGCTGTCGAACCTTCTGGATGCTGGGCGTATCCCCGTCGTGTCGTCGATCGCCCCAGACGGCGACGCCCCGGGGCAGGTGCTCAACGTCAATGCTGATTCGGCCGCAGCTGCCGTGGCGGTTGCCGTTGGCGCCGTCAAGCTCGTCGTGCTTACCGATGTTGCCGGGCTCTATTCCGACTGGCCCAACCGCGATTCGTTGGTTTCGCACATCACCGCATCCGAGCTGGCGGCCATGTTGCCGGGCCTGGAGTCGGGAATGATCCCCAAAATGACGGCCTGTCTCGAGGCTGTCGCTGGCGGCGTCGATAAGGCCGCCATCATCGATGGTCGGGTGCCTCACTCGATCCTTCTCGAAATCTTCCGCGGCAGCGGTGTCGGCACCGAGGTTGTGCCCGACGAGCCCGCGGAACCCACCGAAATAAAGGCAGGCTAGTGGCGAACAACGACTGGAACCACAGGTTCGGCGAGTCCATGATGGGCTCGTATGCACCCCCTCTCACCATGCTGGAGCGCGGTGAGGGATGCTACGTGTGGGATGTCGACGGCAAGCGATACCTCGATTTCCTCGCAGGAATCGCGGTGAACTCATTGGGCCACGGGCATCCGGCGATTGTGGCCGCGGTCACCAAGCAGGTGTCGACCCTCGTCCACGTCTCGAACTACTTTGCGACTCCGCCGCAGCTTGAGCTCGCCGAACGCCTCAAGCGCATCACGGGAGCTGGCGATGCTGGCCGTGTGTACTTTGGCAACTCTGGTGCCGAAGCAATGGAGGCAGCGTTCAAGCTTGCCCGTCTCAACAACGACGGTGGCCGCCGCACCCGCATCATTGCGCTGACCAATGCGTTCCACGGTCGCACGATGGGGGCGCTCTCCCTCACGGGCAAAGCCGCCATTCGCGCGCCGTTCGAACCGCTTCTGGCTGGCGTCGAGCACATCGAAGCCACGGTCGAGGCTCTCGAGAAGGCGATTGACGACACCGTCGCCGCCGTGGTGTTCGAGCCCATCAAGGGTGAGGCTGGCGTCGTAGATCTGCCAGAGGGCTTCATCGCCCGCGCCAGGGAACTCACCTCCGAGCACGGCGCGCTTCTCATCCTCGACGAGATTCAGACGGGCGTCGGCAGGACGGGAACCTGGTTCGCGTTCGAGCAATTCGGCATTCAGCCGGATGCCGTGGCGATTGCCAAGGGAATCGCCGGTGGGCTACCCATCAGCGCTCTCGTCACGTTCGGCGAAGCGTCGAAGCTGTTCCAGCGCGGGCACCACGGCAGCACTTTTGCCGGCAATCCTCTCGCGACTGCCGCCGCCAACGCCGTTCTCTCCGAGATAGAGTCCGCCAGCCTTCTCGATAACGCTAAGGCCAGGGGAGAGCAGATCCGCGACATCGTGCGTTCGATGAACTCCCCCCTTGTCGCAGAGGTTCGCGGCCGGGGCTTGCTCATTGGAATCGGTCTCACCTCGCCGATCGCCGCCAAGGTCTCAGCCGCAGCGCTTGAGGCTGGACTCATCATCAACGCGGCCAACGAAAACAGTATTCGAATCGCCCCGCCGCTCGTCGTCGGCGACGACGAGCTCGCAGAATTCGCACGACTCTTCGCTATCGCTTTGGAGGCGGCACAGTGACTCGACACTTTCTGAGAGATGACGATCTGACGCAGGTCGAGCAGAACGAGATCCTCGACCTTGCCG
>NZ_JBACFR010000217.1:0-14438 GCF_056262345.1 Homoserinimonas sp. | reverse complement strand
CTGTCAGACGCGCCCATGATTCGGCAGGCTCCGATCTCCGTTGCGCTCATCCTGGTGCTGGTCGTCGCGGCGATCGACGGAGGTTTCGTCGAAAGAAGCAACGCCGCCTACTGGGCGACCTGGGCGACTCTGGGCATCGCTATCGCCGTGTCCATTGTTGCCAGCGCGGTGCACAGCACGGCGCTGGGAGTCGCCGTCCCGTTCATCTCTATGGTGGCCATCGCATTCGGTCGAGCGGCGATCGGGCCCACCGTCACGCTGCTTCTCTTGCTCTGTGTGCTCTGGATCGCTCTCCTCCCGGGGCGCCGGTGGGTTGTCATTTCCGGGCTCAGCACCCTCGCCGCCGTGGCGTTGAGCTATGTCTGGCCCACCACCGTCATCGATCCCACGCACGTCGTGATGGAGCTCGTCATCACCCCCCTGATGTTCGGCACGATCGCCGCGGTCATCAACCGGGTAATAGAAGACAACAAGGCCAGGATGGAGTCCAACGAACTGCTGGTGCGGCAGCGCGAAGACGCGCTCGCCGACGCTGTTGACCTGGTCTCTCGCTTGCGCGAGAACGAGGCCCAGCTCGAATCCGCTGGCTACCTGTTCCGCAGCGTGCTGGATTCCGTGACGAGGCAGTCCGTGATCGGCACCGACCTCTCGGGGCTCATCGACGTGTGGAACACCGGTGCCCAGACCATGTTGGGGCTCAACGCTGCCGATGTCGTCGGCAACCGGTACATCCACGAGTTCCACAGGGACGAGGAGCTTCACGAGCGCGCCCGTGAACTGGGATACCCGGCGGGCGCGACGGTGTTGAACCCGGGGTTCTCCGCCCTCGTGGAAGTCGCGCGACTCGGTGGCTCTGAGGATCGCGACTGGACGTACTTGCGGGCCAACGGAGACGAGGTGTCTGCCCACGTCGCGGTGACCCCCCGCATTGATGAGAACGGTCGAACCGTCGGCTACATCTTCGTCGGCGCCGATGTCACAGATAACAAGGAGCTCGCCAAGCTCCAGGATGAATTCGTGGGTCTTGTCTCGCACGAGCTGCGCACCCCCGTGAGTTCGATCCTCGGCTACCTCGAGCTGATGCGTGATGCCACAGAACCACCGCTCTCCGACGAACAGTTGCAGTACCTGGGCGTCGCCGAGCGTAACGCGCACCGCCTGCTCAGGCTTGTCGGGGACCTCCTGTTCACGGCTCAGGTTGCCGCTCATAAATTCCCCATCGAGGCGGCGGAGGTCGATCTCAACGGAGTAGTTCAGGCATCCGTAGAGTCGGCCAGACCGGCCTCCCAGGCCGCCAATGTCTTGCTGCTTCTTCGCCCGGCAGACTCCCGCCCTGTGGCGTGGGGCGATGCGACCCGCATCGCTCAGGCGTGCGACAACCTGCTCTCCAACGCCATCAAGTTCACTCCGCGCGGAGGAACGGTGTCGGTGAATGTCTCTGTGGAGGGCGAGTTCGCCCGCATCGCGATCCGCGATACGGGGATGGGCATTCCGCCCGATGAGATAGCTATGCTCTCGACCCGGTTCTTCAGAGCGTCCACTGCCACGCGCAGCGCAGTCCAGGGTGTCGGCCTTGGACTCTCGATCACCAAGGCGATCGTTACGGCCCACGGCGGCGAGCTGTCGGCCGAGAGCGAGGTGGGCGTTGGCACGACGTTCACCTTCACGCTTCCGCTCCAGGGCCGGGCGGTCTAACCCGCGAGCCTCATCTCAGGGACCGAAGCCGCTCCGATGCCTCCTCAAGCACATCGTCACGCTTGCAGAACGCAAACCTCACGAGCGTCGAGTAGTCGGATTGCCGCTCTTGCCGCACGAAGGCGGTGAGGGGGATCGCAGCGACTCCCGCCCTCTCGGGTAGCGCGCGGCAGAACTCGTGGGCATCGGTCGCGCCTAACGGTGCTGCGTCGGCCACAACGAAGTAGCCTGCAGAGGGCACCGCGACACTGAATCCGGCTGCCTCCAGCCCGGCGCAGAGCAGGTCGCGGCGCCGAGCGAGCGTTGCGGCGGCCCCGGAGAAGAAGGTGTCGGGCAGATCGAGCCCGACCGCTATCGCGGGTTGTAGCGGAGCCGCGTTCGAATAGGTCAGGTATTGCTTCACAGCGAGAATCGCGGATGCCACGGGAGCGGGCGCTGTGAGCCATCCCACCTTCCAGCCCGTTGTGTTGAAGGTCTTTCCAGCGCTGGAGATGCTCACCGTGCGCTCCGCCGCACCCGCTCGCGTAGAAAGAGGCGTGTGGGCACTGGCGAACACGAGGTGTTCATACACTTCATCGGTGACGATGATCGCGTCGTGCCGGTGGGCGAGTTCGACGACCAGGTCGAGCGTCTCGGTGCTGAAGACGGACCCCGTGGGATTATGCGGGTCGTTGACGATAATCAGCCGGGTGCGGTCGGTGATGGCGGCGCGCAGCTGCTCATGGTCGGGCTGAAAGTGCGGGGCGCGCAGCGGCACGGTGCGGTGCACCGCACGGGCTAAGCCGATTATGGCGGCATAGGAGTCGTAGAACGGTTCGAAAGTGACGACCTCGTCGCCCGGTTCCGTGAGGGCCAAGATCGTGGCGGCCAGCGCCTCCGTGGCTCCTGCAGTGACGACAACTTCGCGATCGGGGTCAATCTCGAGGTCGTAGAACCGCTTCTGGTGACGAGCGATCGCCTGCCGGAGCACCGGGATGCCCACGCCGGGAGGATATTGATTGGCGCCGTCCAAGATCGCCTTCCGTGCCGCTTCGAGCACTTCGGGCGGGCCGTCCTCGTCGGGGAATCCCTGGCCGAGGTTCACGGCGTTCGTCGCGGTGGCCAACGCCGTCATCTCGGCGAATATCGTTTGCGCCAGCGTGCCGTCGGGGCCGAGAAGCATCGCCCCTTCTGCCGCGCGAGACCACGAGCCAGACACTGTCATTCGAACGCAACCGCCATGACAGACAGGGTAGCGTGGTCCGCGAATCGCTAGGTGGGCCGACCGTTCCGCCATGGTGAGCAGCCTCGCAGCCCGCGCATAGAAAACGTGAAGGTTTGCGGGGGAAGCTGACACCGCCTGAAAGGAGCCACCCATGGCCGAGAACCCCCAGGTCCCCGAGGACCAGACCCCCGAGAACGCCCCAGAAACACCTCAGGCACCCGAGACTTCGTCGGTGGTGCCTCCTCTGGCGCCGTCGACCGATGCCGGTCACCAGCCCGTAGCATCGCCATCCGTTGACACCACGCCCGCTGGGTCGCCCGCACAGCACACACCCCCGGCTGGCCCCCCGATGGGCCCGCCCGCAGGTGAAGCACCTCGCACAGCCGCGCCCGGAACGCCGGATGCTTCCGGCAAGCCGGAGAAGAAGCGCTCGATGGCCGCGGGCATGGTTGCCGTCGCGGCCGTCGCCGCCCTCGTCGGCGGAGCGGTCGGCGCCGGCGTCGTCGCGCTCAACATGGATAACGGCGGCGTCGTAGCAACGAACGACAGGGTCGGCACCAACCTCATGATCAACGACGTGGATAACGCCACGGTGATCAGTGGTGTCGCGGCCAAGGTCGCCCCCTCCGTTGTGACCCTGTCGGTGACGGGCGGGTCCGCATCCGGAACCGGATCTGGCGTCATCCTCACCGAGGACGGCTACATCGTGACCAACGCCCACGTGGCAACGCTGAGCGGAGCCACGTCGGACCCCACGATCAAGGTGCAGAGCTACGACGGTCGACTCTTCAACGCCACTCTCGTCGGCAGCGACCCCATCGCCGATCTCGCGGTGGTCAAAGTCGAGAGCGACGTCACGTTCCAGCCGGCCGAGTTCGCCAATTCGAACAAGCTCAATGTCGGCGATATTGCCATCGCCATCGGCGCCCCGCTAGGCCTCTCTAACACCGTAACGAGCGGTGTTATCAGCGCCCTCAACCGCAGCATCACCGTTGCATCGTCCGAGGCGCCAGACACGGAGGAGGCCCCGGACCCCGACGATGGCCAGAACGGCTTTGGCCCGTTCGATTTCTGGCAGTTCGATAACGGCCAGGGCAACAGCGGGTCAACTTCGACGTCCACCACAATCGCCCTCCCGGTCATCCAGACCGATGCGGCCATCAACCCCGGCAACTCGGGTGGCGCCCTCGTCGACGAGGATGGCAAGGTAATCGGCATCAACGTGGCTATTGCCAGCACGGGAACCTCGTCGTCCGAGACGAGCGGCAACATCGGCGTAGGCTTCGCCATCCCGTCCAACCTGGCTGAGCGCGTCGCCTTCGACATCATCAACGACGGCTCCACCTCCCACGGGTTGCTGGGCGCCATGGTTGCCGATGTCACGGATGACCCGTCCCTCGCCGATAGCGACACGACGGGAGCGGCGATTCAGGATGTCACCCCCGGTGGCCCGGCGGAGAAAGCCGGTCTCAAGGCGGGCGACCTCATCACCGAGTTCAATGGCATTCCGGTGACGGGCAAGACCGATCTCACGGCCCAGGTGCGAGTGCTTCCGGGTGGCGACGAGGCCGAGGTCTCCTATATTCGCGACGGCAAGTCCTACACGACCACGGTCACGCTCGATTCGCTTCAGTAGTCGCGGGTCGCTTCAGAAGTCGCACGAGAAGGGCGAGGTTTCGCGCACGCGATGCCTCGCCCTTCGCTTGTCAACAGGGTCTGACTGGTAGGCTCGCCCGTGTCTTCAGTGCGCTGGATGACACGCCCAATTCCCTTGTAATGACTGGAAAGCATGCCGCGAGAAACCGCTGAATACCCCGGGGTCTCCTATGTCATGCCCGTGCTCAACGAGGTCGAGCACATCGAGGCCGCCGTCCTGAGTCTCACAGGGCAGGATTACCCGGGAGAGTGCGAGATTGTGCTCGCTCTCGGCCCCAGTGTCGACGGAACCAATCGGGTTATCGAAGAGATGGCCAAGGCCGACCCTCGCATCCGCAGCATCGAGAATGAACTCGGCAGCACGCCCGGCGGCCTAAACGCCGCGATTCGAGCCTCACACTTTCCCATCGTTGTCCGTGTCGATGCTCATTCGGTGTTGCCACCGGACTACACCCGCATTGCGGTAGAGACGCTTCTGCGCACGGGAGCCGACAACGTCGGCGGCATCATGAAGGCCGAGGGGGTCACGCCGTTCGAGCGCGCCGTGGCTCACGCCTACGGTTCGAAGGCGGGGCTCGGGGGAACCCCTCACCACGTCGGCGGCAAAGAGGGTCCGGCAGAAACGGCGTACCTCGGCACTTTTCAGCGCCATCGTTTGCTTGAGGTCGGACTCTTCGATGAGGGCATCAAGCGCGGCCAAGACTGGGAGCTCAACCGTCGTCTGCGGGCGACGGGCGGAACGGTGTGGTTCACTCCCGACCTCGAGGTCGTTTACCGGCCCCGATCGAGCCTGGTTAAGCTGATCCGCCAGTTCGTGGCCACGGGAATCTGGCGGGGAGAGTTGGCACGTCGCTTTCCCTCAGAAAACGGCCTGCGATACTTCGTTCCGCCCCTTGCCGTGATCGGCGTCGTGCTCGGACTCGTCCTCGGAACGATCGGCGCGATCACAGGCAGCTGGCTGGTTTTCGCCTACCTAGTTCCTGCTCTCTACGCCCTCTTCGTGGTCGTTGCCACGATCCCGGTTCTCGGCAGCGAGGGCATTCGGGCCGCGTTATGGCACCTCGTGGCGCTGCCGTGCATACACTTCGGATGGGGTGCAGGCTTCGTGCTGGGCTACTTCAAACTCAGCCGCAACATCACGGCTCACACGGGGAGATGACGATGACATCAGAAACTCCGCGGGGACGGCCCTCGTCGATCGCCGAGCTGCGCGCCGTCGCCCAGCCACCAGAGGTGCGCCTGCGTGCCAACGCCGAGCACTGGACGGCGTCGCTTTATCTGCGCAACCTTTCCCCGTACCTCACCTGGATGCTTCTCAAGACCTCCGTTTCGGCCAACGGCGTCACCGGACTCATGATCCTGACGGGCTGGTGCACCGCCTTCGCGCTGCTCATTCCCGGTATCGCGGGCGCCGCACTGGCTCTCGTTCTCGGCCAGCTTCAGATGCTGATCGACTGCTGCGATGGAGAGGTCGCCCGCTGGCGCGGCACGAGCTCACCGGCGGGAGTGTTTCTCGACAAGGTCGGGCACTACACGACCGAAAGCCTCATCCCCATCGTCCTGGGCATCCGTGCTGCCGGCTACCCGTTCGACGCGCCAGAAGACTTCTTCTGGACTTCGCTCGGCCTGCTCCTCGCGGTGTTCATCCTGCTCAACAAGGCGCTCAACGACATGGTTCATGTGGCCAGGGCCAACGCTGGTCTTGCCAAGTTGGCCGACCGGCGTGAGGAGTCGGAGCCAGACCAGCGCATGATCGCCAAGCTGCGCCGACTGGCACGGTTCGTTCCATTCCACCGGCTTTATCACTCGGTAGAACTTACGATCTTGGTGTTCGTCGCCGCCCTCATCGGCCTTGTCATCGGCCCTGAGATCGCCGATCGTGCCCTTCTGATCGCACTCGTGCCGCTCGCAGGGCTGGCCCTCGTTGGGCACTTCGTGGCGATCATGGCGTCGAAGCGGGTGCGATCCTGACCGCCTCGACCCTCCCCACGGTCGGCGTGGTCGTGCTCACGCAGGGCAAACGCCCCGACGATCTGCGGGCGGGCCTTGAGAGCGTTCTCGCCCAGCAGGGGATCTCTGCCGACGTCGTCGTTGTCGGCAACGGATGGAACCCCACGGGCCTTCCTGACGGCGTGCGCGCACTGGCCCTGCCCGAGAACCTGGGCATTCCTGCCGGTCGAAACCGGGGAGTAGAGCAGGTCACTGGCGAGTGGCTGTTCTTTCTCGACGACGACGCGCGCGTTCCTTCCCCCACGTTTGTGACGGATGCGATCGCCCTCATGACGCAGGATCCCACGATCGGGCTCGTGCAACCTCGGGTCGTCGACCCGTCCGGCGTCACCAACCCTCGCCGCTGGGTGCCCCGCATTCGCAAAGGGGAGGCCACCCACTCCAGCAACGTCTTCTCGGTGTGGGAGGGCGCGCTGGTGATGCCTCGCGCCGTCTTCGATCGCACGGGCGGATGGGCCGAGCCGTTCTTCTATGCCCACGAGGGCATAGAGCTGGCCTGGCGGGTATGGGATCAGGGGCTCCGTGTCTGGTACGCGGGCGATCTTGTCGCTTATCACCCCGCAATCGAGCCCACCCGGCACGACTACTACTACAGGCTCAACGCCAGAAACCGGGTGTGGTTGGCCAAGCGCAACCTGCCCTGGGTGATCGCCCCGCTCTATGTCGGCAGCTGGACGGCCATTCAACTGCTGCGCTGGGCCCGCAATCCGGGGGCGCTCAAGGCCTGGTTTGGCGGCTGGCGGGCCGGATGGCGCGAGCCGGCGGGGGAGCGTCGACGCATCAGGTGGGTAACGGTTTTGCGAATGGCACGTTTCGGTCGGCCACCATTGGTTTAATAAAGTGGTGCTGCTTCATGACATCAAGACTGCAAAACGCTTGGTGACAAGCATCCTCAACTCGCGTCGAACGCGGGGTGAGCTCGCCCGCAGACTCTCCTCCGACCCCGTGATCCCGCCGGGGCGCATCGAGATCGCCGTGTACTTCGCCGATGCTGCGGTCAATATGTACCAGGTGCGCCAGTGGTATGAGCCCCTGGCAGAGCTGGCGAAGATCCACCCCGTCGCCATCATTTCGCGCTCACCGGGCACGATGCTCAAGCTCATGGACGAGTCGCCGGTGCCCGTCACCTACCGCCGCAAGGTTGCCGACCTCGAATCGTTCGTGGCCGAGCAAGACATCAAGATCGTGTTCTACGTCAATCAGAACGCCAAGAATTTTCAGATGTTCCGGTACGGCCGCATGTGGCACGTCTTCGTCAACCATGGCGAGAGCGACAAGATGTATATGACGACCAATCAGTTCAAGGCCTACGATTACAGCTTCATCGCGGGGGAGGCGGCGGCCGATCGCCTCAGCCACAAGCTGTGGAACTTCGACCTGGCAACCCGTACCAAGCAGATCGGTAGGCCGCAGGCCGACCACTTCGCTGGCACTCCGCCCTATCCCGCGGACGACCGCACCGTTGTGCTCTATTCGCCAACCTGGGAGGGCGACAGGGCCGCCGCCGCCTACGGATCAGTCGCGTCGCACGGCCCGGGCCTCGTTGCCGCTCTCTTGGGCGACCCGCGCTACCGGCTCGTCTACCGACCCCATCCGCGAACCGGGGTTATCGACCCTGTCGTCAAGCGAGCCAACGAGCAGATCATTGCGGCCATAGCCGCTGCCAACCGGGCAGACCCCACCGCCCACCACCTATTCGACAACGGACCGGCGCTGGGCTGGCAACTCGCCGATGCCGACGTTGCCATCACCGACATTTCAGCGATGGTCTACGACCGCCTGGCAACGGGGCTCCCGCTCATCGTCACTCGCCCCGCATCGACGCTTGCCGAGGTCGATCTGGCCGGTTACCTCGGCTCGGCAGAGTGGCTCGATGCGGATGCGGCGTCGAACGTTATCGATTTGGTCGAGCGGGTGCGCAACGACGAAAAGTCGCAGGCCACTTTGCACTTCTGGGCCCAGCGGCACTTTGGCGACACGACGCCAGGGGCGGCGACCGCACGCTTTCATGCCGCTGTCGAGAGCCTCATCGAGGAGTGGCACCGCCAGGCTGCAGTTCACGCGGCCGACGCCGTGCTCAGTGAAGCCGACCCTTTTGAAGATGAGGGCGACGAGGACTCTGGCGTAGTCGACTAGTCCGTGCGGCGCGCGGCAATCGCTTTGGTGATTACGGCCTTGGGTGCATTTACCGTGATCACGGCCGCCTTCACGATGCCACCCCGCACGCGAGACGCGGGCGGCATGTACGAGATGAGCGGGCGGCGGGGTGGCCGGAGCTGCTCGAGGTTCGGTGGGAACGCGGCCGGCGCTGGTCCGAACGCCTCGCGCGACGACGAGACGACCCTGCGCCCCAAAAGATGGTTTGCGGTGCCGCCGACGACCGCTCCGATGCCGAAGGGCAGCATCCGTCCCACAGCGCTGGTCCCTGTATTGCGGGCGAATCGCCCCACGAAGGCCTTCTTCATCTGATCGGCGATGGGGCCGACGAAGGCCTGCGGCATCGAACGACCAATAATGTCGCCCCAGAATGCCGTGCGCGGCAGGCCTCGCCCGGTCACCTGCGCCGCAAAGCTACGAACGAGGTCTGCGCCGGTGGTGCCGAGCATCATGGCCATCACGATCGTGCGAGCGCGGTCGGGGTCGGTCACGGCAATTCCGTGAACCTCGGTCACCGACTGCGCGAAGAGTGCGCTCGACTCCAAGAAGAACGCGGTTTCTACCCCCGTCAGGGCCAAGCTGATTCCCGTACCAACGCCGGGAACGACGGAGGCTGCACCGACTCCTGCGCCCCCTGTGGTCACCGCCGCGAGGTACTGCCGCTCGAGAATGCGGATGATCTCTGCCGGGCTGGCGTGCGGATGCCGCTGCCGCACGCTGCGCACGTGGAGCAGGACGGCCGGTCGCTGCGTCGTGAGCAGCCGATCGAATCCGCGGACCGTCATCGACTGGCCAGGATCGGCCAGATCGGCTTCTGGTTCAATAATCGGGTCGATGATGATGGGGATTTCTATAGGCCCGTTGGTACTCACTCGGACTCACTCTCGTTGGGTTTCCTCATACTAGACGCGCAAAATCGGGGTTCGCCGAATGCCATTGCTCCCGCCACCGCGGCGATATCGGGGTCTAGGGTTGGGGCATGACTGAGCGCGCGTATCAGGCGATCATTGTTGGCGGAGGGTTCGCCGGGGTTGCGGCGGCCAATGCCTTGGGCAAAGCAGGCGTCTCGACACTGCTGATTGACCGCAACAGTTACCACCAGTTTCAGCCGCTCATCTATCAGGTGGCCAGCGCACAGATCGGGCCCAATGCCGTCGCCCGGCCGCTCAGGGCGATTCTGCGCCGCCGCCGCAGCGTGCGGGTTCTCACCGCGTCCGTTACCGCGCTCGATGCGGCCGCGGCCTCGGTCACAACGGAGGACGGCGTCGTCTATACGGCCGACTTCGTAGTGATCGCCAGCGGGGCTGAGGCAAACTACTTTGGCACTCCGGGTGCAGAAGAGAACGCCTACCCGCTGTATTCGGTCACCGACGCGCTTTCGCTGGGCAGCGAGCTCTTCGACCTGTTCGATGACTCAGACCGTGACCCCTCAATCGCCGCCGAGGTTGTTGTTGTCGGCGGCGGGCCGACGGGGGTCGAGACCACCGGCGCTATCGCCGAGACCATCAAGTATGTCTTGCCGCACTATTACAGTGCGGAGCTGTCGGCCAGGGCCACCGTGCATCTCGTGGACATGGTTCCCGTTGTGCTGGGGGCGTTCTCTGAGAGGTCGCAGCGCTACGCCCGCGAGCGTCTGGAGCGCGTAGGCGCCCAGCTGCACCTCGGAGTCGGGGTCACCGAGGTCGGCCCCGACAGTGTCACGCTCGCTGACGGCACCGTCATCCCGAGCCGCATGGTGGTGTGGGCTGGAGGGCTCAAGGCCGGGCAACTGCTCACTAGCCCAGGCCTGCCGCAGGGCAGGGGAGGCCGCATCGACGTGAACCCCGATCTCACCGTTCCCGGCTTCGAGCGCATCTACGTACTCGGAGACGCAGCAAACATTACGGATGCCCGCGGCGACAAACTGCCGCAGCTCGGCTCAGTTGCCAAGCAGGCGGGGCACTGGGCCGGCCGAAACATCCTTGCCCAGCTCCGCGGAGGCACCCCCGCCCCGTTCGATTACAACGACAAGGGCTATATGGCCATGGTCGGGCGCGGTGCTGCGGTGGCCGAGATCGGTCGTCGTCGCACGCACATGCAGGGTTTCTTCGCCTTCGTTGCCTGGCTGGCGGTGCACGTGACTCTGCTCTCTGGCTGGACCCAGCGCACGAGAGCGGTGTTCGCATGGTTCGAGGATTACCTCAGCCACTCACGGTCCAATGTCGTGCTGGGAGCATCCCGCAGGCGAGGGTCAGACTAGCCCCGGCTAACCTCGGCGCAGCGTGCCTCGGAACGTAGGAGCCTAGGAGTTGTAGTCGGCGTTGTACCGCGCGAGAACATCGCCGATGGGGGCGTCGAGCACGAGCTTTCCCTTGTCGAGGTAAAGCCCTCTCGTGCAGAAGCGCTTGAGATCGCGCTCGTTGTGCGAAACGAAGAATAGTGTTCGCCCGCCCTCAAGTAGTTCCTCGATGCGCCGATAGCACTTCTCGCGAAACGCCTTGTCGCCCACCGCCAGCACCTCGTCGACCAGCAGGATGGGCTCCTCAAGGCGGGAGATCACAGAGAAGGCGATGCGGACTTTCATTCCGCTCGAGAGGTGCTTGTAAGGCGTGTCGAGAAAGTCGCCGATCTCGGCGAAGTCGATGATCTCGTCAAAGCGTTCTTCGATTTCGGATCGCTTCATTCCGTGAAGGCCCGCGGTGAGAAAGACGTTGTCCCGCACCGTGAGGTCGTCCACGAATCCGCCCGTAATTTCAATGAGCGGCGCGACCCCGCCAAAGACTCCCACGGTTCCCTCGTCCGGCAGCATGACCTCGGCAACCAGTTTGAGCAGTGTCGATTTGCCCTGTCCGTTGCGGCCGACGACCCCGATCGCCTCGCCGGATCGCACCGTGAAGTCAACGCCACGAAGGGCCCAGAATTCGCCGGGACGGCTGCGGCGGCGACGCCCCGCAAAAAGGTCCTTGAACGATCGGCGTGAGCGCCGGTTGCGTTTGAACCTGATGCCGGCGTCGTTGACGGCGATGACGACGGGGGAGTGGGCCACTAGATCTCCTTCAGCACGGCACGCTCGGTGCGCTTGAAGACGAGGATGCCCACGACGAGCAGAACGATCGACATGACCGCGCCGATGGCAACGACACCCCAGTCGAGCTGGGCAGGAAAGAATGCGGCGCGGTAGAGCGAGAAGATTCCGGCGAGGGGGTTGAAGCCTGCCCAAAAATGAAGGCTGTCGGGCAGGTCAGAGACACCGTAGATGATGGGGGATGCGTAGAAAAGAAAGCGCAGGGCGAGCTTGGTGGCCCGCTCAAGGTCGCGAAAGAACACGACGAGCGGCGCAACGAGCAATCCGATGCCCATGACCAGGATGCCCTGCAGCAGCAGGGCGAGAGGAAAGAACACGACCTGCCAGTGCAACGGGGTGCCGGTGGCGATTGCGAAGATGGCGAGGACCGGCAGGCTCGCAACAAACTCGATGCCCTTCGAGAGCACGATGCGGTTAACCCAGATGGTGCGAGGAAGCTTCGTGGAGCGCACGAGCTTTGCATCCCGGATGAACGCCCGGGTGCTGTCAGAAATTGCACCGTTGAACCACATCCACGGCAGAAGGGCCGTGAGGAGGAAGACGATGTAGGGCTGTTCGCCGACCGGGCGATCGAAGACCTGAGTAAAGACGAACCAATAGATCGTCGCCATGACGAGCGGGTCAAGCACGGACCACACATAGCCGAGGGCAGAGGTGGAGTAGCGCACCCGAAGGTCGCGGACGGTCAGCAGCCAGAGCGATCGCCGGTAGCGTTCGAATGGAGTCCACTGCGGACGCGGCGAATGGCTAACGGACACGACAGCTATCGTAGGGGGCGCCGCTGGCCTGCGGCGAACGGCAGGCGTGAGTTACCTAGCGAAAAAGCAGGTTGGCGCGCTCAAGGTCCTCGGCAAAGTCGACCTCAACCGCGTAGAGGTCAGAGATGTCGACGGGCTCGAACAGCAGGCCGTCCTGCTCGATCGCCAGCTCAATGCCGCGCTCAAAGTAGTCCTGATCGCCAACGCGACCCAGCTGACGCAGCAGCGCAGCCTTGCCGGTGCTGGAGATGTAGTTGATGCCGACGGCCTCGCCGAGACCACCCTTGACCGTCTTGGAGAGTTCTTTGATGAATCCCTCGGCGTCGACGGTGTACTTGACCTCTTCGTCAGAAACCTTTGAGGTGTTGACCGAGACGAATGACTGGTCGCGGGCAACCATCTTGGCTGCGCGCTCCAGGGCCTCAGGGTCGAAGACGACGTCGCCGTTCATCCAGAGCACGCCACCGGGGGTGGATGCGCGCAGTGCCCGCATGAGGCTCTTGGATGTGTTGGTCTGGTCGTACTGCTCGTTGTAAACGAACGACGCCTCGGGGAACGCCTCGATGATGTGCTCGAGCTTGTAGCCGACGACGATCGTGACCTTGGCGGCGTCGCCGAAGGCCTGACGGATGTTGTCGAACTGCTGCTGCATGATGGTGCGGCCATCGCTCAGTTCGGTCAGCGATTTGGGCAGGCTGCGGCCCAGGCGGCTGCCCATCCCGGCGGCGAGAATAACGATTTGAGTGCTCACAGGTGCTCTCCTTGCATAGAGTGTAAGGCCGCGGTAGCGAAGTTTCACAGGGTCCCGAGACAGGAGCCGATCGCAAGACCAGGGCTCTGAGCCAGTCGATATTCACGTGTTTACGTGCTGTTTGTGCCGCGGCTAGCGACAAGACACCTCGTTGTGCTTCTCACTACGCTACTGGGGTTCACTTGGATAAGTGCTGGCTATGCGCAGTCGTAGTCATTTTGTGACCAACCACGACATTGTGCTGCCCCTAAGGGGCCGACGTTGGTACGGTGGATCAGTGGCAAATAATCCTGATCAGAAGACGTCTTCGTCCCCCATTGAGCAGGCGCTGTCACGCTTCGATCTCCTGATCGACAAACTCGCGGAATCTCCGGAGATCGATGTTGCGCCTGCGTCGATTGAGCCAGAAACCGTCGAGCCAGAAGCCTTTGCACCAGAGCCAGTAGTGCTCGTCGAGCCAGAAGCCTTTGCGCCAGAGCCAGTAGTGCTCGCTGAGCCTGAGCCTGAGCCAGAGCCAGAGCCAGAGCCAGAACCCGAGCCAGAACCCGAGCCTGAGCAAGAACCAGCACTGACTCTCGTGCCACCACTCCCCGCCGCGGAGCCCGTTCGTGATTTCAGCTCGGCGCCCGTGGTGCTGTCGATCTCAGGCCTCGTAAAGCGTTTTGATTCCACTGTTGCGGTCGACGGCATTGATCTCGAGGTGCGCGCAGGGCAGATCTACGGACTTGTCGGCCCGAACGGCGCAGGTAAGACGACGACCCTCTCGATGGTGACCGGGGTGCTGCGCCCAGATCAGGGCGAGATTCTCGTCAATGGCGTCAACGTATGGGTATCCCCTGCCGCGGCCAAGGGAGAAATTGGCATCCTGCCAGACCGCCTCATGCTGTTCGACCGGCTCACGGGCAGGCAGCTCCTCTATTACTGCGGCGTCCTCCGCGGGCTCGATCGCAGAACTGTGCTGGCACGATCCGCCGATCTCATCGCCGCCTTCGATCTCGGCGGCGCTCAAGATCGCCTGGTCACCGACTACTCGGCAGGCATGACGCGCAAGATTGCGTTGGCCGCCGCCATGATCCATTCCCCGCGCATCCTCATCCTGGATGAGCCATTCGAATCGGTGGACGCGGTTTCGGTCGCCACGGT
>NZ_JBACFR010000216.1:0-5150 GCF_056262345.1 Homoserinimonas sp. | reverse complement strand
GAGCTCGGCGGCCGCAAGGAGATGAGCGAGTGGCTGCAGGCGCACGACCTGCCCTACCGCGCCTCCACCGAGAAGGCTTACAGCACCGATGCCAACATTTGGGGCGCAACGCACGAGGCCAAGAGCCTTGAGCAGCTCGACACCGGCTTCGAGATCGTTGAGCCCATCATGGGCGTTGCATCCTGGCGCGAAGACGTTCAGATCGCCGCAGAAGACGTGTCGATCACGTTCGAGGCTGGCCGCCCCGTCGCCATCAACGGCCAGGAGTTCACGGATGCTGTCGCGCTTGTTCTTGAGGCGAACGCGATCGGTGGCCGCCACGGCCTCGGCACGAGCGACCAGATCGAAAACCGCATCATCGAGGCCAAGAGCCGCGGCCTATACGAGGCCCCCGGCATGGCGCTGCTGCACATCGCCTACGAGCGCCTGCTCAACGCGATTCACAACGAAGACACCGTCGCCAGCTACCACAACGAGGGCCGCAAGCTCGGTCGCCTCATGTATGAGGGCCGCTGGCTCGACCCGCAGTCGCTCATGCTGCGCGAGTCGATCGTGCGCTGGGTCGGCTCCGCCGTCACCGGCACCGTGACGATGCGTCTGCGTCGCGGCGACGACTACACGCTGCTCAACACCGAGGGCCCCGCGCTCAGCTACCACCCCGACAAGCTCTCCATGGAGCGCGTGACGGATGCTGCCTTCGGCCCCGAAGACCGCATCGGCCAGCTGACCATGCGCAACCTCGACATCGCCGATTCGCGCGCCCGCCTGGAGCAGTACGCCGCCCAGGGCATCGTCTCGGGCGAGACCGCCAAGCTCATGGGCGAACTCACCCAGGGTGAGTCCGACGAGATCGCGGGCGGCGCCGGCGCTGACACCAACGCGGAGGTCGCCCTCGACCGCGCCGCGTTCGACCTCGGCACCGACTAGCCACCACAGCACACCACAGTTCAGCGAGGTGCTGTGCCCGGGCTGCCCGGGCACAGCACCTTTCGCATTACGGCAGAAAGTCACATGAGCAAGAAGCCTGGCCCCCTCGCCCCTCGTCTCACGGCGCTACGGCTCGCCCACATCACCGACGGCGACCCCGAGGCACTTGAGAGCCACGACAACTACGAGGGTGAGCGCTTCGCCTCCGCCGACCTGAGCGAGCGCGATCTCGCGGGCATTGCATTCAGCGAATGCGAGCTTGTCGACCTCACCGCGCACGCCACCGAACTGCGCGGAGCATCCATCGTCGACACCCGCATCGAGCGGCTCAACGCCCCCGTTCTGAGCGCCGCCCGCAGCCGGTTTCGTGACGTCGAGATCACCGCGTCCCGCATCGGCTCCGCCGAACTCTACGAATCCGACGTGCGCTCCGTGCACTTCAGTCACTGCAAGCTGGGCTTCGTCAACCTGCGAGGAGCCCGCCTCGAAGACGTGCTGTTCACCAACTGCACCATCGACGAATTGGATCTGGGCGGGGCATCCGTCAAGCGCGTCGCGTTCGTTGACACCCAGCTCACGGGCATCGACGTGACCCGCTCCACCCTCGCCGACGTAGACCTCCGCTCGCTCGAGCTGCGCAGCATCACCGGGCTCGAGGGTCTGCGCGGCGCGACGATCAACTCGTACCAATTGGCGGAACTCGCGTCGGTGCTCGCCGCCAACCTCGGCATCCTCGTCGAGGAGTAGAAACCCAAGCGTGTCGAAATACCCTCGGTTTTGCCCGGCTACGGCAGACTGAGGCAGATCGCCACGAGAACCCGGGGAGTTGTCATGCGCAAACGCGTCGTCGCCGCCATCGTTGTCGGGAGCGTGCTGGCCGTCGCCGTTGGCGGCACCTACTGGGCCGGACGCCACCTCTTTCACGAACCGACCGCAGAGGGCGTCGACTCGGTGATCGGCGAGATCGGCGGCACCCGCGTCGTCGGCTTCTTTGCACATCCTGACGACGAGCAGACCGTGAACGGGCTGTTCACCCGCGCCAAGTCGATGGACGGCGCCTACACCTATATGGTCACGGCGACCATGGGCGAGGCCGGGCATCAGACCCCCGTCGTCGCACGCCAAGAAGATCTGGGCATTGTGCGCAAGGCCGAGGCGCTCAAGAACAGCTTCAACCTGGGGGTCGACGGCCATGAGGTGTGGGATTACCCCGACGGCGGTGTGCCCCAGGCCGACGAAGACGAGCTCGTCGAGCGCGTCGTAGCTGTGCTGAAGAAGCAGAAGCCGGATGTTGTGGTCGCCTTCTGGCCAGAAAGCGGCGCGACGGGGCACAAAGACCATATGGAGATGGGTCGCATCACCGAACTCGCCATCGCTGAGCTCGCCGACGCTGGCGGCAGCTACACCGGGCCGAAGCACATCGTCTACACGATCAGCCCCACAGGAGCGCTCTCCGCTTTCGGCGGCGAGGCCGGGGCATTCGTGGTCGAGAACCAGCCAGACCCGACCTATGCAATGCCCGCCGAAGTGGGCAAGAAGCACGAAGGCTGGGCCATCCATTCATCGCAGGAGAACTACATGCAGGAGTCGTACATCCTGCCGACCTGGCTCATCTATGCGCTGTGGGATAACGAGTTCTACCTGGTGCGAGACCTCGAGAAAGATCCGGTCTAGTTTGGGCGCCACGACCTCCGTTCCTCCGGTGCGGCGCAAGCGCCTGCCCAACACCCGCCAACGCCTGCTCGATGCGTCGACGGCGCTGTTCGCGGCCCGAGGGTTCCACGGCACGACGACGCGCGACATCGCGGCGGCCACCGGCATCACGGCGGGTGCCGTCTATGCCCACTACGAGTCGAAAGAGGAGATCCTCTTCACGATCATCCGTGATGGACACAGCGCCATTATCGAGCTGCTCTACGCCGCGATAGCTGAACGAGAGACTCCGCTCGCGCAGACATATGCCGGGCTCAGAATGTTTGCACTCGCCCAGGTTGAGCAGCTCGCCCGCGCCCGAGTGGTGCACTACGAACTCACCTCGCTGAGCCCCGAGCATCTCGAACTGGTGCGAGAGCAGCGACGCGAGATCTTCGCCATCATGGCCAGCACGATCGAGCGCGGCGTTGCCGAAGGGGTCTTCGTGGTCGACAACCTGCCGATGGCGGTGCTCGGCGTGCAGGGAGTGACCATCGATATCGCCCGGTGGTATCCCGTCTCGGACCCGGGAGTGCCCACCTCCCCCGCGCAGATTGCGACCCAGGTCGCCCACATGGGGCTGCGCATCCTGGGCGTCGATGCCGACCAGCTCGCAAAACTCGGCGCGCAGCGGGCCGCCAGACGCGGGTAGTCCGCGCCCCCTTCTCCCTGACTCCCTCTCTCGGCGCGCCCGAAACCCGCTCGGCGCACCCGACACTTCGGGCGCGGGGAGCGGGTTAGGGGCGCGGGGAGCATGTATGCCCCGGCGCGGGATGCCCGGCAGCGGCCGCAGCGGCGGCGGCCGCAGGGGCCGGGAGCCCGGCACCTGGCCGTCAGGCTTCGCCTCTAGGATTGAGGCATGGCAGACCGTAGTGAGATCGAATACTGGCTGACCGACATGGACGGGGTTCTCGTCCACGAGAATCACCCGATCCCCGGGGCATCAGAACTGCTCGCAGAGTGGACCGAGAGCGGAACGCCGTTTCTCGTGCTCACCAATAACTCGATCTTCACGCAGCGTGACCTGGCGGCCCGGCTGCGGGCATCCGGCCTCATCGTGCCCGAAGAGGCGATCTACACGTCGGCGATGGCCACGGCCGACTTTCTCAAGCAGCAGCGCCCCGGCGGCAAGGCCTATGTGATCGGCGAGGCCGGCCTCACGACGGCTATGCACGAGGCCGGTTTCATCATGACCGAGCGTGACCCCGACTTTGTCGTGCTCGGCGAAACCCGCACCTATTCGTTCGATGCCATCACCAAGGCAATTCGACTCATCGGCTCCGGGTCACGGTTCATCAGCACTAATCCGGATGCCACGGGCCCCAGCGCCGAGGGCCCGCTGCCCGCGACGGGTGCGGTCGCCGCGCTCATCACCAAAGCGACCGGCATGGAACCCTATGTGGTCGGCAAGCCGAACCCGATGATGTTCCGCTCTGCGATGAACAGGATCGGCGCACACAGCGAGAAGACGGCAATGATCGGTGACCGCATGGACACCGATATCGTTGCCGGCATCGAGGCGGGGCTGCACACGATTCTGGTCATGTCCGGGATCAGCGACGAGGCCGAGATCGTGCGGTATCCGTTCCGCCCGGACGAGATTCTCACGAGCGTGGCCGACCTGCTTCGGCAGAGCTGAGCGCTCTGCTCCCTACTGCTTCGCCAACAAAGACGCGTCGAGCTTGTCTCCCGCTGAGCGTGTAACGAAGCAGGAGTACCCGCGGTCGCCATTGGCCCACTCTGTAGCGTCGCCCGCATAGGACAGCTGCCAGGTCAGGTCGCTTAGCTCAGCGGCCGCGTCGAAGTCGAGCAGCGTTTCGGCATCGCACAGCGTCGGCGCCAAACCCTGCCAGCCCTCCGCGTCGAGATAGACCGTAACCTCGGGGCCGACCTCTCCGCGGTGCAGCAGTTGGGCCGTGTGCGGTTCGCCGCACTCCACGACTGTGAACTCCTCAGCCCACACCGAGCCGAATGGTTCGACGCACTCGCCGCCCTTGAGTTCTGACCATGCATAGACTCCGGGACCGAGCGTTTGCGGGTCCTGCCCATTGGATGCCGCGGCATCCGGGCCGATTCCCCGGCCGATTGCAGAACCGACCGCAAACAGAGCGACGAACACGATGACGAGGGCGGCTCCGGCGGATGCGCCGATGATCGTCTGCCGCTGGGCGCGGGTGCGCTGGCCCCACCAGGTGGCGAGGCGTGCGCCTGCAGCGCGGACCGCAGATGCCGCTGGCGAGGCGGTCGCGACAGTCGAGGCGGTCGCGACAGGCGCAGCAGCAGCCGCAGCGGCAGGCGCCGCAGCAGCCGCAGCCGTGCCCACTGCGTCCACAGCTCGAGTCTCTGCGCCGCCACCCGGGCCTATTGGAGGCGCTACGAAGGGATTGCTGTCGTCGTATTCGCGAAAGTTGTCGCTGCCAAACAGCTCGGCGAGGCCACCGTCATCGACGACGGGTTCGTCTTCGGAGCTGTCGCGCCTCATAGACGAGGAATGCTACTTCTCTAGGCCCAGATCAGCAAGCGAAATGGCG
>NZ_JBACFR010000215.1:0-5721 GCF_056262345.1 Homoserinimonas sp. | reverse complement strand
CACGACGATTGCAGCAACTCCCGTAGACTGCGTCAGCGGAGTGCCTCGCAGCATCACCGTCACCGTGGCCGGGCTCACACCGAGCAAGAGCTACACCGTTGCGGTCGTGGCGGCCGACGGCACCGACACTGCCGCGGAGGTCGTCACCGGAGTCGCCACGACATCCATCACGTTCGCCGGGCTACCCTCCCCCGCGAGCTACGTGGCAGAGCTGCGCGGAGACGCCACGACCAGGTCCGCCAGCACCGACACCATGGCTCTCGTCCCGTGCCTGGTCGCCTCGTCTGTTACGAGGCCGCCGATCACCCTGCCCGCCGCAGTGACCGCGCCCACCCAGGCGCAGGCTCAGGCTCTAGCCGCAACGGGAGCCTCCGAACTGATCCCGCTGAGCGTGCTCGCCGCGCTTCTTCTGACGGCTGGTGGCGTGGTGGTGACCGCGCGGATGCGACGGCTGGCTACACCGGCGGCGATGCACGGCGCATAGCTGCGGGGCCGCACCAAAAAGAACACCCCCGGTCAATGACCGGGGGTGTTCTGAGTATGAGGCGCGATGCCCGAGGGCATCAACGCCGCGTACTACTTGAGGTTGACGGTTGCGCCGGCCTCTTCGAGCTGAGCCTTGGCCTTCTCGGCGGTCTCCTTGTTAACGCCCTCGAGGACGTTGGCGGGAGCGCCGTCAACGAGTGCCTTCGCCTCACCAAGGCCGAGGCTCGTGAGTGCGCGCACCTCCTTGATGACCTGGATCTTCTTGTCGCCAGCGGCCTCGAGAACGACGTCGAACGAGTCCTTCTCCTCGACCTCTTCAGCGGCAGCAGCAGCGCCACCGGCAGCGGCAACCGCGACGGGAGCAGCAGCGGTGACCTCGAAGACCTCTTCGAACTTCTTGACGAACTCGCTGAGCTCGATGAGCGTGAGCTCCTTGAACGCCTCGATGAGTTCGTCGCTAGAAAGCTTTGCCATTTTTTTCTCCTTGTTTGTTCTTGTCTAAAACCGCGTACAGAAACCCGTGAGGGTGACTAGTTCGCGGACTCCTGCTTTTCGCGCAGCGCGTCGACGGTGCGAACCGCCTGCGCGAGCGGCGCATTGAACATGTACGCGGCACCGAACAGCGAAGCCTTGAAGGCGCCGGCAAGCTTGCCCAGCAGCACCTCCCGCGACTCGAGCTCGGCCAGCTTGATGACCTCGGCGGCGGTCAGCGGGTTACCGTCGAAGTAACCCCCCTTGATGACCAGCAGAGGGTTTGCCTTGGCGAAGTCGCGCAGACCCTTCGCAACGGCGACAGGGTCACCGTGCACGAAAGCGATAGCGGAGGGACCGGTCAGCTCGTCGTCGAACGACGAGATACCGGCCTCGTTGGCCGCAATCTTGGTCAGCGTGTTCTTCACCACGGCGTAAGACGCGTGCTCACGGATGTTCGTGCGCAGCTGCTTGAGCTGAGCGACCGTAAGCCCGCGGTACTCGGTGAGCAGTACGGCGCTCGAGTTACGGAAAAGTTCCGTAAGCTCGGCGACCGAAGCTTCCTTGTTCGCCATGGGGCTCCTCAAATTTCGTTTATGCATTCGGCCAGACCGGCACACCCGGTGAGCATGAGCTCTCCTGAGTCCTGAAGCTGAGTTCCTGCGCCCACTCACGAAAAAAGCTCCGGCACAGGGGCACGGAGCTGGAATTCCCGAAACTCGGGATCAAACTTCACACACCTGCGCGGGCTCTTGCTCGAGAAGCAAGCCTTCGGTCCTGGGCGTTTTCACGCACGAGACAACCAGCGGTCTTTGGCTCCCCTAAGACTAGGTGATTGCCCGCGCCCAGGCAAATTGACAATGGACGGTCGTTGCCGAGCCTAGGAAGCATCCGTCGCCAGAGGCAGCCGCACGGTGAACACCGTGGCGCCAGGGCTGCTCTGCACCGAGACCGAGCCGCCGTGCCCTTCGACGACGGCCTTGACGATCGCAAGCCCCAACCCCGTGCTGCCAGAGGCCCGGGAGCGCGAGCCGTCGCCGCGAGAGAAGCGCTCGAACAGGTGCGACTGGAGCGCCTCGGGGATTCCGGGACCGTTGTCGGCGACCGTCACCACGGCATCCGAACCGTCGACGACGAGCGTCGTGATCACGTGAGTCCCCGCAGGAGTATGTATGCGCGCATTGGAGAGCAGGTTGGCGAGCACCTGGTGCAGCCTGTTGGCGTCTCCGATGACGAGCACAGGCTCTTCGGGCAAATCGAGCGACCATTCGTGATCGGCACCGGCCGCCCGAGCATCGCTCACCGCATCGATGACCACGCGGGTGAGGTCGGTCTCCGCGAGTTCAAGGTCGCGACCCTCGTCGAGCCTCGCCAGCAACAGCAGATCCTCCACAAGAGTCGACATGCGCACCGCCTCCGACTCGACCCGGCCGATCGAGTGCACGACCTCCGGCGGCAGATCCTGATTGAAGCGTCGAGTGAGCTCGGCGTAACCCCGGATGGAGGTGAGGGGGGTGCGCAACTCATGGCTCGCGTCGGCGACAAAACGACGCACCCTGTTCTCGCTCGCCTGGCGGGCGGCCAGGGCGGATGCTACGTGGTCGAGCATCCGGTTGATGGCAGAGCCGACCCTTCCGACCTCCGTTGAGGGGTCGGCGTCTTGTGGCGCGACTCGCTCGGCGAGCGCGACTTCGCCACGGTCGAGGGGCAGCGCGCTCACCGCAGTGGCCGTGGCCGCGACCCGGTCGAGCGGTCGAAGCGCAAGGCGCACCACGGCCAGGCCGACGACCGCGGCGACGACAAGCACGATGATCGCAACAATCGCGATCACGGCGATTAGTCGGGACACGGTCTCGGTGACCTCCCCCAGCGGCAGCGCCGTGACGAGCGTGGTTTCTGGGCCGATCTGCTGACCAGCGGCGCGATACTGGCCGAGGTCGCCCAGCGTTATGGTCACCGGCTCGCCATCGACCGGAACATTGAGCAGCTCGGCACTTTGTGCTTCGTCGAGCAGGGCGATGTCGCCGCTCTGGGTCACAATGCCCGCCCTCACGACGTCGGTGAACACGATGCCCGTCACGGTGAGGGGCGCCTGCACACCAAATCGCAGTGACGACGGACCCAACCCGTCATCGGGGGCCGGAGCAGGGGCTCCGCCGTCGTACCCGTTCGCCGCATTCTGGCTGCGCCCGGTTGCCGAGGCGAGCTGCGAGTCGAGTCGGTCCATGAGAAACCCGCGCAGGGCAAGCACACTGACGAGGCCAATGATGAGGCTCGCCGCAGCAAGCAGCCCAACGATTGCGACGACAAGCCTTCGCCTCAGCGTCCAGGACTTCATGACGGAGCCTTGATCATGTATCCGACGCCGCGCACCGTATGGATCATCGGCTCCTCCCCCGCGTCGATCTTCTTGCGCAGGTAAGAAATATAGATCTCGACGATGCTCGCCCTGCCGCCAAAGTCATAGCTCCAGACGCGGTCAAGGATCTGCGACTTGCTCATCACCCGCCGGGGGTTGCGCATCAAGAAGCGCAGAAGCTCGAACTCGGTGGCCGTGAGTTCGATCTCGCGGTCACCGCGGCGGACTTCATAGCTCTGTTCGTTAAGAGTGAGATCTCCGACCCTCAAGATCGGGTCGTCCTCTCCCGAAATGAGGGCGGATGACCTGCGGATGAGCCCGCGCAGCCGGGCGATCACCTCTTCGAGACTGAATGGCTTGGTCACATAGTCGTCTCCGCCGGCCGTGAGACCCGCGATGCGGTCGTCGAGCGCGTCCTTGGCGGTGAGAAAAAGAATAGGCACGTCGCGACCATCCGCCCGCAGCCGCCGAAGCACCTGAAGCCCGTCGATATCGGGCAGCATGATGTCGAGAACGACGACATCGGGGTCGAACTCTCGCACCGTCTTGAGTGCAGCCTGCCCGTTCGGGGCGGTGCGAACATCCCACCCCTCATATCTCAGCGCCATCGAGAGCAGCTCCGACAGGGTCTCCTCATCGTCGACAACTACCGCGCGAACGGGGGAACCGTCGAAGTGACGCAGGGCCGGCAGCGGCGCGTAACGCTCTAGCATGGCTCGATTATCCAGCCGGATCCTATATGCAAGCTATGAGCAGGCTGGGCACAGCTTGGTAGCGACAGTGGCGGTGCGGGAGACGCCGCTCGGCGCGAGACAATAGAGAGGTGATCTCCTCCCAGCCCCCTCTCCCCCTCTGGGACGATCCGGCTGAGAGCGCACCCGCCCCTCTCCCCGCGCATCTGGCTCGCATCCTCGCCGATTCCACCGACCGTGTTGGCTGGCTTCGCGCGCGCAGCCGCGGAATAACGGCGACGGATGTTGCCAAGCTCGCCACCGAACGATCCGTCAGAGCCGTGGTCGACGACAAGTGGCACGGCAGCCGCTTCTCGGGCAACGCGTTCACTGACCACGGCCGCGAGCGGGAACCCGAAATCGCTCGCTGGGTGAGCGAGAACTTTGGCATCCAGCCGAGCACGGCACTGTTCCACGCCGAGGGCAGCCGCGCGCATCTGGCAACCCCCGATGGCCTCTCTGTTGGCGGGCCCGGCCTGCACCTCGCCGAGATCAAAACCACGAGCAGCGCGTGGCGCTCGATCCCGCGAGGGTACCTGCGCCAGGTGTGGTGGCAGCAGTACGTGCTGGGAGCCGAGCGCACTCTTTTGGTGTGGGAGCAGCACCGCGACTTTGTGCCTGTCGACGCCGAGCCTCAGTACCGCTGGATCGACCGCGACGACAGCCAGATCCACATGCTCGTGCGCCTGGCCGACCAGGTGCTCGAGGCTCTCGCCCAGCGCAGCCGGGGCTAATCATGCGCCGAACAGAGTCGCCGAACAGAAGGGACCCGTCATGACCGACACCTCCTCGCCCACAATGCGCGCCGTCGTCATCGACGAGCTGGGGGGCACCGACCTGCTTCGTCTCACCCAGCTCGCCAGGCCGGTCCCCGTTTCAGCGGAGCTCCTCGTTCAGATCCATGCGGCCGCCCTCAACCCGATCGACGCCAAGACGCGCGCGGGCAAGGGTGCAGCGGCGGGCATCCGCTCGTTTCCCCTCACCCTGGGCAACGATTTCAGCGGCGTCGTCACCCAGGCGGCCTATGAGGCTCACCCCCTGCAGCCAGGAGCCGAGGTCTATGGCATGCTCTCGGTGCCGCGCACGAACGGCAGCTACGCCGAGTTCGCTGCCGTGCCCGAAATGTCGATTGCTAGAAAGCCGAGCAACCTGAGCCACATCGAGGCGGCCGCGGTTCCCCTCGCCGCGCTCACAGCAGACGGGGCGCTCAGGGTGGCTGGCGTCACAGCCGGCAGTCGCGTGCTCATCCATGCGGGCGCGGGCGGCGTCGGCCACTTCGCCGTGCAGCTCGCCGCCCTCGCGGGCGCTGAGGTCATCACGACGGCATCGCCTCGCAACGCGGACTGGCTGCGAGAACTCGGCGCGAGCGACGTCATCGATTACGGCTCCACCAGGTTTGAGGATGTGGTGAGCGGAGTCGATATCGTCATCGACCTCATCGGCAACGTGCACGACAACACGGGCTCGCGTTCGCTCCGAGTGCTGCGCGCCGACGGCATCCTCGTCAATGTTCCGACGGGCAGCTGGCCCTCTCTTGCCGAGGATGCCGCCGCGGCCGGTCGTCGTGCAACGGGATTCAAGGTCTCTCCCGACGGTCGCCGTCTCGCCGAGTTCACCGATCTCATAGAAGCGGGCAAGCTGCGAGTGCACGTCGACGCGGTATTCCCCCTCGAT
>NZ_JBACFR010000214.1:0-13150 GCF_056262345.1 Homoserinimonas sp. | reverse complement strand
CGTCATCGTCGTCGCGCTGGTCGGGTTCAACGTCGCAGGAGTGATCTGGCAGGGCTCTGGGTGGACCCCCAAGCTCGCGCTGGATCTCGAGGGCGGCACCCAGATCATCCTGGCCCCTCAGCTTGAAAGCGGCCAAGAAGTAACAAGCGAGCAGCTCGACCAAGCGGTGTCGATCATTCGCCAGCGCATCGATGCTGCCGGTGTCTCGGAATCCGAGATCAACACGCAGGGTGCGCAGAACATCGTGGTGTCGATTCCGGGAACACCCGATCAGGAGACTCTTGACCGCATCGAGTCCTCGGCAAAGCTCGAGTTCCGACCGGTGCTAGAGGCGAGCGCAGCAACTCCCGCGACCGTTGAGGGCAGCGAAGAGCCGAGCGCGTCGCCGGACGCGGGCGAATCTGACGAGCCCACCGAAAGCGCGCCAGCGGCGACGCCAAGCGTCAGCCCCACCGACGCGAGCGATCTCAACTGGATCACCCCCGAGCTGCGCGAAACCTACACGAACTTTGACTGCGCAAAGCTCGACGATGCGGCGACGAACGTTGCCCCAGCCGACCAGCCTCTCGTCACCTGTGACGACACCCGCTCGATCAAGTACATCCTCGGCCCCGTGGAGGTGTCGGGGGAGCGAATTTCCGACGCTACCCACAGTCTCGTCTCCAACAGCCAGGGCGTTAGCACTGGACAGTGGGGCGTCAACATCGTCTTCGACGACAAAGGAACTCAGCAGTTCGCTGACGTGACCACGCGGCTCTACTCGCTCACCGGTGTGCAGAACCAGTTCGCGATCGTGCTTGACGGGGCTGTTATCTCGGCTCCGACAACCAATGCCGTAATCACGAACGGCAAGCCGCAGATCTCGGGCAACTTCACGCAGGACACGGCGAAGACACTCGCCGACCAGCTCAAGTTTGGCGCCCTGCCGATTGGCTTCGAAGTTCAGAGCATCGAGAACATCTCCGCAACGCTCGGCCAGAGCCAGCTGTGGAGCGGGCTCATTGCCGGCGTAATCGGGCTTGTTTTGGTCGTTGTCTACTCACTGTTCCAATACCGGGCACTGGGATTGGTCACGGTCGCCTCGCTTGGAGTCGCGGCAGTAATCGTCTATCTCGTGATTAACCTGCTGTCCTGGCGAGAGGGCTACCGCCTCTCACTGGCCGGTGTTGCCGGTCTGATTGTGGCCATCGGCATCATCGCGGACTCGTTCATCGTCTACTTTGAGCGCATCCGAGACGAACTGCGTGATGGCAGGATGCTCGGTTCGGCAGTTGAGGCGGGATGGAAGCGCGCAATCCGCACGATTCTTGCGTCGGACACCGTCAACTTCTTGGCCGCCGCTGTGCTGTTTGTCCTGGCAATCGGTAACGTTCGTGGCTTCGCCCTGACGCTCGGCATCACGACCCTCATCGACCTGCTCGTGGTCATGCTCTTCACGCACCCGCTCATGCAGCTGCTGTCGAAGACCAAGTTCTTCGGCGACGGTCACCCCTGGAGCGGTCTGAGCCCCCAGGCGCTTGGCGCCGTATACCGTGGTCGGGCCCAGTTCCGCGAGCCGACGGGTGTGAGTGCGGCCAAACGCGCGGCAAGCAGCCGTGAGGCAGCAAAACGACAGACGATTGCTGAGCGCAAGGCTGCTGAGCAGTCCGCGCCCTCACGAGGAAAGGACTCCTGATGTCAGGGTTCGCCCAGCTGGGAAACGATCTCTACACGGGTCGTCGTTCCTTTGACTTTGTCGGCCGCCGCAAGCTCTGGTACGCCATCGCCGCGGTTCTGATTCTCGCCTCGGTCGTTGGCCCGATGCTTCGCGGTGGCTTTGAGTTCGGCATCGAATTCCGCGGCGGTTCGCAGTTCCAGATCGAGCGCGTATCCGACACCGATCAGACTCTCGGCGAGGATGCTGTCCGCAGCGTCGTGCCTGAGCTTCTTCCCCGCGTAACGGTCGTCGGAACTGACTCTGTGCGCATCCAGACCGACATCGTCACAGACGACGAGGCTCTAGAGATCAAGGATTCACTCGCCACGGCGTACGACGTTCCGGTCGACCAGGTAAACGCCTCATTCATTGGCGCGACGTGGGGCGCTGACATCACCGCGCAGTCGATTCGCGCGCTGATCGTGTTCATCGTGCTAGCCGGTGTGCTGATGGCGCTGTACTTCCGCACGTGGAAGATGTCGCTCGCTGCGATGATCGCCCTGTTCCACGACCTCATCATCACCGCCGGCATCTATGGCATCCTCGGCTTCGAGGTCACCCCCGCCGCCGTCATCGGATTCCTCACGATTCTCGGATACTCCCTCTACGACACTGTCGTTGTCTTCGACAAGATCAGGGAGAACACGACGGAAGACCTCGACTCAACGAAGCGAACATTCGCGGAGTCTGTCAACCTCGCGGTCAACCAGACCCTTGTTCGGTCGATCAACACGTCCGTCGTTGCTGTTCTGCCCGTCGCCGCGATTCTCTTCATCGGAGCGTTCGTGCTGGGCGCAGGCACGTTGCGTGACATCTCGCTGGCACTCTTCATTGGCATTCTGGTTGGGGCGTATTCGACGATCTTCGTCGCGGCTCCGGTTTATGTTCACCTGCGTGAGCGCGAGCCGGCCATCGTCAAGCAGCGGCAGCGTATTGAGGCGGCTCGCCGCGCGGAGGCCACGGAGGTCGCCGCCGAAACCGGCGTTTAGCGGTTGCCTCGCTCCTGAGGTTCCCTTGGGGATTCACACGGGAGCGCGGTGGTAAATTTGCTATCTGGAGTTCTGGGGAGGTGAGATGATGACCGAGGTCACGTCGAACAGCCCTGCAACTCGGCGCCTTCTGTTGCCGCGCCTCTTCTCCCGTGCGCAGCACGCCGGGGCGATCGAGAACCTGATCCGCACGGTGCGAACCCACCACCCCAAGGCAGACGTAGAACTCCTTGAGCGGGCCTATCGCACGGCTGACGAGGCCCACAAAGGTCAGAAGCGTAAGAGCGGCGAGCCGTACATAACGCACCCTGTCGCTGTGGCACAGATTCTCGCGGACCTCGGAATCGGCGCGAAGACACTCGCTGCTGCTCTGCTGCACGACACGGTTGAAGACACCGAGTACACGCTCGACATGCTCAGGCGCGATTTCGGCGACGAAGTTGCGATGCTTGTCGACGGCGTCACCAAGCTTGACAAGCTCAAGTACGGCGACAGCGCTCAGGCGGAGACCGTCCGCAAGATGGTCGTCGCGATGTCGAAGGACATCCGAGTACTTGTGATCAAACTTGCCGACCGTCTCCACAACGCGCGCACCTGGGGATTTGTCTCGTCGGATTCGGCGAAACGCAAGGCGCAGGAGACGATCGAGATTTATGCGCCGCTGGCTCATCGCCTCGGTATCCAGGCGATCAAGTGGGAGCTCGAAGACCTCTCCTTCGCCGTTTTGCAGCCCAAGCTGTACGTGGAAATCGAAAGTCTGGTCAAGCAGCGAACCCCGCAGCGGGAGCAGTTCGTTCAGCAGGTGATCGACTCCGTTAACGAGGACCTCAAGTCGGCGCGCATCAAGGGTCGCGTCATGGGCAGGCCCAAGCAGTACTACTCGATCTATCAGAAGATGATCCTGCGAGGCAGGGATTTCGACGAGATCTACGACCTCGTGGGCATCCGGGTCCTGGTCTCATCGGTGCGCGATTGCTACGCAGTTCTCGGCTCGATTCACGCGCGCTGGACTCCGATTCCCGGACGCTTCAAGGACTACATCGCGACCCCCAAATTTAACCTCTATCAGTCGCTTCACACGACGGTAATCGGCCCGAAAGGCCGCCCCGTCGAGATCCAGATCCGCACGGACGAGATGCACCAGCGTGCCGAATATGGCGTCGCAGCGCACTGGAAGTACAAGGACCGTCTCTCGGGCGGCAAAGACTCGTCCGCGTCAATTGCTGGCGACTCGGACATGGCGTGGCTCGCTCACATCTCCGATTGGCAGGCGGAGACCGCAGACCCCGAGGAGTTTCTCGACTCGCTGCGCTTTGAGATCGGTGCCAAAGAGGTTTATGTGTTCACGCCTCAAGGCAAGGTCATTGGCCTTCCCGCGGGAGCGACACCCGTGGATTTCGCTTACGCCGTGCACACTGAGGTGGGCCACCGCACCATGGGGGCCAAGGTCAATGGCCGCCTGATTCCGCTCGAGAGCGAATTGAACAGCGGCGACGTGGTCGAGGTCTTCACCTCAAAGAATCCGGATGCCGGGCCAAGCCAGGGCTGGCTGACGTTTGTCAAGAGCACTCGGGCACGAAACAAGATTCGTCAGTGGTTCACTAAGGAGCGCCGCGACGAGGCTATGGAGCAGGGCAAGGATGCCATTGCCCGGGCTATGCGCAAGCAGAACCTGCCTCTTCAAAAGCTTATGAACCAGGGCGCCCTCAGCGAGGTAGCCGCTCAGCTTCGGTACGAAGACGTCTCCGCACTCTACGCGGCCGTCGGCGAGGGTCACGTCTCGACGCAGTCTGTCATCGAGAAGGTCGCGGCCGCAGTGCAGGTCGAGAGCGACGTCGAAGACGAGTTCCCTCTCGCGCGCCGCTCGAAGCGGCGCACCAGCGGCAGCTCTGGTGTTCTCGTCAAGGGCGCTCCCGACATCCTGGTCAAGCTCGCGAAATGCTGCACACCAGTGCCCGGTGACGAGATCATGGGTTTCGTCACCCGAGGCTCCGGAGTGTCCGTCCACCAGGCGTCGTGCGTCAACGTTGCGTCACTCATGAATGAACCGGAGCGCGTTGTCGAGGTCGAGTGGGCACCGTCGTCGACCAGCATCTTCCTCGTGCAGATTCAGGTCGAGGCCCTCGACAGGTCCGGGCTCTTGTCGGACGTCACGCGCGTGCTCTCTGAGCATCACGTGAACATTCTGTCGGCCACCGTCGCCACCTCTAATGATCGCCTAGCTATCAGCAGGTTCGTCTTCGAGATGGGCGACACTACGCATCTCGACAGAGTGCTCAATGCGGTCAGACGCATCGACGCCGTCTACGACGTCTATCGTGTGACCGCTTAGGTGCTCGTGACCTTCGTGCACGAGGGCGAGTGCCGCTAGCGCCTTGTGTTTGCCCGGCGTCTTCTTGAGCGCCAGGATGTGCTCGCGTAGCTCGCGCAGGCTAAGACCCGACTGCTCACTGAGCACAGGAACGGCCGCTGACTCTCGCGCTCCGACGTGCTCGGTGAAACGCAGGATGTCGATCGCTGTTCTCAGCGGTGTGGTGACCTGCATGCCCCCGAGGATCACGATGTCTGAGGGGACGAGCACGAGCTCTCTCACGTCGAGGCGCGGCGACGGGTTCGGGCGTGCCCTGGCGTCGTGATTCGACCAGAAGTGGTGAACAACCGGCGGATTGACCAGAACGCCGTGCACCCACGCGGCGGTCTCCCGTGCGGCGATGAGCCGGCGAGGTACGAGCGTCCTCAGTGAGCCCGCACGGTGCGCCGCATCGTCGATCTCGTCTATGGGGGAGAAGCACTCATCGACGCAGTAAACCTCGCCGTCCAGACGAGCTGCCTGAAGCTCGGCAGCGGGCAGGTCGTGTGACGAAAGAACGGCTGAGAGGCGAGGGGTCATGACCCCATCGTCTAAGCCAGCACAACGACGAAACGGCTGCCCTCAGGTTCTGTGGAGAACCCGATGGCAGCCGTTTCGGTGAGGAGGTTAGTCCGCGATGACGCCGAGCCACGCACGGCGGGCGTCGAGCGCCTCCTGTGCCTTGGCAATGCGGGCAGGGTCGCCCGTGGTCTTGGCGTCGGCCAGCTCCTTTTCGAGATTGGCAATCGCATCCTGCAACTGAGCCGCTAGGCCTTCTGCGCGTGCCTTGCGCTCGGGGTTGTTGCGCTTCCAATGCTCGTCGTCCAGGCGCCGAACGGCGGCTTCAACGGCGCGAATGCGCTCTTCGACAGACTTGACGTTGGCGCGGGGTACTTTGCCGATTGCGTCCCAGCGTTCCTGGATGGACATCAGCTTGGCGCGGGCAACTCCGCGGTCGGTCTCGGTAAGAAGCGGCTGCGCCTCGGCGAGAAGCTCCTCCTTGAGGCGAAGGTTCTCGTCGAACTCTTCGTTGTCCCGAGCATCAACCTCGGCCTTCGCGGCGTAGATCGCGTCGCCAGCAGCCTTGAACCGAGCCCAGAGCGCGTCGTCGTACTTCTTGCCGGCGCGACCTGCGGCCTTCCACTCGTCGAGAAGCTGGCGGTACGCGTGGACGCCATCGATTCCCTGAGGAATAAGCGCCTCGGCGCGAGCAACGAGCTCCTGCTTGCGAGAGCGTGCCTGCTTGTGAGTCGCGTCAAGCTCGGCGAAGAAGGCCTTGCGGTGCGTCTCGATCGTGGACCGTGCAGCGCGGAATCGCTTCCACAGCTCGTTGCCCTCGGCCTTGGGAAGACGCGGGCCCTCTTGCTGGTGCGCCTGCCAGCGCGCAAAAATCTCATCGATCGCTGCGCTGACCTGCTTCCACTGTGCGGTTGCCGGGTCCTGGGCCGCGAGTGCCTCTGCCTCTTCGACGAGAGCGGTGCGGTAGGCAACGGCGGCCTCGAGGGCTGCGCGAGTCTCTGCCTGCTGCTTCTCCGTGAGCTCTCCGACGGCGCCGCCGAGAGCCTCAAGGCGTGTGCGCAAGGATGCAAGATCGCCGACGGCGTTGGCTGTCGAGACCGTGGCCATCAGTGCGTTGACGGTCTTCGCAACGTCAGAAGCGGGAGTGCCGCGCTTGATCCGTTGTTCAAGTAGCGTCACCTGGCCCGCTAGGTCGGTGAACTTGCGTTCGAAGTAGGCGAGAGCCTCTTCGGGGGTGCCGTCTGGGTACTGTCCGACCGCGCGCTCGCTATCGCCTTCGCGCACGAAAACCGTGCCCTCGTCGTCGACGCGGCCCCATGGTGCCTGATTGTTGTTCGTCACTGCCTCACCTTGCTACCAGAGTGGCCACTGTGGACCGACCGGCCCCTAGCTTATTGCACTGCCGTGCGCAGAGCGTCAGTTGAGGGTCAGGCCCGTAATAGTAGTGGGAATAACCGGGGAGCCGTCCGTCTCAGCGCTGCCGGGGACAACGCCGGCATCCGTGATGGCCGTACGCAGCTCATCGAGCCCACCAGTGACCTTTCCGAGCACCGTATACCCGCCCGCGGCGTCGGAGGGGATAGTCGTGTCGTCGTAAACGATAAAGAACTGGCGACCATTGCTGAATGCATCTCCGCCAACGCGGGCCATCGCAAGCGTGCCAGCGGGATAGAAGTCGTCAGCCGGAGCGTTCTCGATGGGGCCGAAACTGAAGCTCGTGTCAGTGGACCCTTGCCCGTCGGCAGAGCCGCACTGGAGCACGAAGAATCCACCGTTCGTTAGCCGGTGGCAGGTCTTTCCGAGGAAGTAGCCATCCTCAGTGCCTTGGATGAAGGCCGAAACTGCCTGGGGAGCGGCAGCACCGTCTAGCTCGATATCGAGCGCAACGTCATTGAGAGTGAGCTGGCCTGTCCAGGTGCGACCTTCGGCCAGATCGGGAGAGGGAACGTCGCCAACGTTCGTTCCCTCCACGGGAGCCGAGGACGATGGTGAAGGAGACGGTGCCGCGTCTGGGGCAGATGCTCCAGGCCCGAAGGAGAAGAACGCGACCTGCGCGGCCACGGCAATAGCCACCACCACGGCCCCAGCAATAACGGCGATGACGTTGTCTCGCTTGCGCCGCGAGACGGTGTTCTCGTGCACCGTCTGGCGGGCGTTGTAAACCCTTAGACGCTCGCGTGCAGCTCGTGCTTCTTTTTCGCTACCCCTGCTGGTTGCCACTTGTCCTCCGACGCGGTCGATTGCCCCCAAAACCATAGCCGACAGGAGCCACGTTGACGCGCGCGGCGCGGTGACAGTGGCTCCGCCTACGATTGCATGCATGACTGTCCAGCCTGGCCTGCGCTCCGGCGCCACTCCGCTGGCCGTGCGTATGCGCCCACGCAGCCTCGATGAGGTTGCCGGCCAGAAGCACCTTCTGACCCCCGGCTCGCCCCTGGTGAGCCTCGCTTCGGCCGACATTACCGAGCAGCGCGCCGTTTCCCTTATTTTGTGGGGCCCGCCGGGAACCGGCAAGACGACCCTGGCCCAAGCGATCGCTCATAGCTCCGGCAGACGTTTCGTCGAGCTTTCGGCGGTGACCGCGGGTGTTAAGGATGTTCGAGAGGTCATGGAGTCCGCTCTGTCGCAGCGCGATCTCTATGGCAACTCCACCGTGCTCTTTCTCGACGAGATCCACCGCTTCACCAAAGCGCAGCAGGATGCTCTACTGCCTGGCGTCGAAAACGGCTGGGTTATTCTCGTGGCCGCGACGACGGAAAACCCCTCGTTCTCCGTGATCTCACCACTGCTTTCGAGGTCCTTGCTGCTCACGCTCGAACAACTGAGCGACGATGACCTCGGCGTGCTTGTGGATCGGGCGGTCACCGACCCCCGCGGGCTGGCTGGCAAGTTTGCGCTCGACCCCGAAGCGCGGGCCGCCATCATCCGCCTCGCCTCCGGTGACGCCAGGCGAGCGCTCACGGCGCTTGAGGCGGCTGCAGGCTCGGCCGAGGCGACGCCGGGGGATGGCGAGGCCGTGCCGCTGATCACCGCGGACATCGTCGCGGTCGCTGTAGACCGCGCGCTTCTGCGGTATGACCGCAATGGCGACGAGCATTACGACGTGATCAGCGCTTTCATCAAGTCGATCAGGGGCTCAGATCCCGATGCCGCCCTGCACTACTTGGCGCGAATGATCGAGGCCGGCGAGGATCCGCGCTTCATTGCACGCAGGATCATCGTGCACGCGGCAGAAGATATCGGGATGGCGGATCCCCAGGCTTTGGTCATTGCAACCTCTGCCGCCTCAGCCGTTCAGCTCATCGGCATGCCAGAGGGGCGCATCCCGCTCGCAGAAGCGGTCATCTACCTGGCGACGGCGCCGAAGTCTCCCGGAGTGATCCGCGGAATCGACGCGGCGATCTCCGATGTGCGGGCCGGCAACTTCGGACGGGTGCCCAAGCCTCTCCGGGACGCACACTATGCGGGGGCTAAGAAGCTCGGTCACGGCAAGGGTTACCGCTACCCGCACGATTCTGACCTCGGCGTCGTGGCCCAGGAGTACCTGCCGAAGGAACTTCGGGGGCGTCGCTATTACGTGCCCACCGATCACGGCAATGAGCGGGATGTCTCGACACGGTTGGAGAAGCTGCTGCGGATCATCCGCGGCAAGTGATAAGATCGCTACCGCCTACAGTGGGTTTTCGTGCACGGCTGCCTCGATACCCGAACTGAAGGGGCGTAGTTCTTTAGCCGAACGGTCCCGTGGCACCATCCCTCTTCTAATCTTCGCGGCACAACTGTGTGCGCGAATACCTGTTGAAGACCGATGACGTCAGTATCGAAAGGAAACCGTGTCTACCAAGTCACGTACTCGTAGCAAGACCAGGCTCTCCCGTGCACTGGGCATTCCGCTTACCCCGAAGGCCGCTAAGGGCTTCGAGAAGCGCCCCTATGCTCCCGGTGAGCACGGCCGCACCAAGCGCAAGACCGACAGCGACTACGCCGTTCGTCTTCGCGAGAAGCAGCGCCTACGCGCCCAGTACGGCATCCGCGAGAAGCAGCTTCGCATCGCGTTCAACGAGGCACGTCGTGCCGATGGCCTGACCGGTGAAAACCTGGTCGAGCTGCTCGAAATGCGTCTTGACGCTGTTCTCGTTCGCGCGGCGATCGCTCGTACCACCGCTCAGGCTCGCCAGATGATCGTGCACCGTCACATCATCGTCGACGGCCAGCGCGTTGACCGCCCGTCGTTCCGCGTCAAGCCAGGCCAGCTCGTTGGTGTTCACCAGCGCAGCGAGGGCATGGAGCCCTTCCAGGTTGCAGCAGCCGGCGGTCACGTCGACCTTCTGCCGAAGACGCCTGCTTACCTCGAGGTCGAGCTCGACAAGCTTCAGGTTCGCCTTGTGCGCCGCCCGAAGCGTGCCGAGGTTCCGGTCACGTGTGAAGTTCAGCTCGTCGTGGAGTACTACGCCGCGCGCTAGTACCATCACAACTCAAGCGGGTCACCTTGTGGTGGCCCGCTTTTGCGTTGCCGCGAGGTGCTTCGACGTTCTCATGGTGAGCGCTAGGCTCGCAGCCGGTAAGCTCGGACGGATGATTCGGTTGGCGCATAGGGGCAACCGAGCTACGACGACAACCACTAGGGAGCCAGTCATGAAGAACCTCGTGATGCTCATCGTCGGAGTCGGTATCGGCTTCGTCGCAGCCCACCAGATTAATAAGACGCCTGAAGGGCGCCGCTTCTTCGAAGAGGTCGACAGCCGCGTCGGCGAGTTCACGGGGGCAGTCGTTGACGGCTATCGCACGCGTGAAGCCGAGCTCCGCGCCGCAGTCGCCGAGGCCGAAGAGACCATCGCAGACCTCAAGCGCGCGCAGAGCTAACTCGCCGCTTTCGCATCACCATTCCTACTCACTGATCACGGGACCACATGCACACCGCTGAAATTCGTCAACGCTGGCTCGACTTTTTTGCAGAGCGGGGGCACACCGTAGTTCCGTCGGCGTCGCTCGTGAGCGACGACCCGACGCTCATGTTCACGGTTGCGGGAATGGTTCCCTTCATCCCGTACATGTCTGGTCTCATCCCCGCGCCGTACCCCCGTGCAACGAGTGTGCAGAAGTGCATTCGCACGCTCGATATCGAAGAGGTCGGCAAGACCACGCGGCACGGCACGTTCTTTCAGATGGCCGGCAACTTCTCCTTTGGTGACTACTTCAAGGAGCAGGCGATCGCCTATGCCTGGGAGCTGCTGACGACGTCGGAGGCCGACGGCGGGTATGGCTTCGACGAGCGTGACCTCTGGGTCACCGTCTACGAGGACGACGACGAAGCGATTGAGATATGGAAGCGCATCGCTGGCCTCCCCGACAGGCGCATCCAGCGGCTGGGTAAGGCCGACAACTACTGGCACACGGGCCAGGCTGGCCCTGGCGGTCCCTGCTCCGAAATCTACTTCGACCGTGGGCCGGAGTTCGGAGCCGAGGGTGGTCCGGCCGTCGACGACAGTCGCTATCTCGAAATCTGGAACCTCGTGTTCATGCAGTATCTGCTCGACGACGTGAAGAGCAAGACAGACTTCACGGTGGTTCGCGAGCTGCCGAAGAAGAACATCGACACAGGGCTTGGGGTTGAGCGCGTCGCGTTCCTCAAGCAGGGCGTCGCGAACATGTACGAGACCGATCAGGTTCGCCCGGTTCTTGATCTCGCAGCGCAGCTTTCCGGTCGTCGCTACGGGGCCAACCACGACGACGACGTGCGTATGCGCGTGGTTGCCGACCATGTGCGCTCGGCTCTGATGCTGATGGCGGATGGCGTAACGCCGTCCAACGAGGGTGGCGGCTATGTGCTTCGCCGCTTGCTCCGTAGGAGTGTTCGATCCATGCGGTTGCTGGGCGTCGACGCCCCAACGTTCACCGAACTGTTCCCCGCCTCGCGCGACGCCATGAAGGCGGCGTACCCCGAGGTAGAGACCAACTACGACCGCATTGCCAGACTCGCTTACGCCGAGGAAGAGAACTTTCTGGGCACGCTCGCCAGCGGCACCAGCATCCTCGATCTCGCGGTCGCTAAGACGAAGCAGGCTGGCACCCGTCAGCTGCCAGGAGACACGGCGTTTTTGCTGCATGACACGTTCGGGTTCCCGATCGACCTCACGCTCGAAATGGCCGAGGAAGCCGGCCTTACGGTTGATCGCTCCGCTTTCGATTCACTCATGCTCGAGCAGCGCACGAAGGCGAAGGCCGACGCCAAGGCAAAGAAGACCGCGCTGGCCGACCTGTCGGTCTACAGCGACTTTCGCGCCAAGGGCGAGACGGTCTTCACTGGCTATGAGTATCTGCAGACCGAGACAAAGGTTCTCGGAATCATCGTCGACGGAAAGTCGGTGACGCGCGCCACTACGGGTCAAACGGCAGAGGTCATCCTCGCCGAGACGTCGCTATATGCGGAGTCTGGTGGGCAAGAAGCCGATGCCGGAACGATCATCGGAAAGGGCTTCGAACTCGAGGTTCTCGACGTGCAGAAGCCCGTGAAGGGCCTCATTAGCCACCGAGTTGTTGTGCGTTCGGGAGAGGTCGGCGTCGATGACCCCGCCACCACCGTCGTCGACCCTGAATGGCGCCGCGGCGCGACTCAGGCCCACTCGGCTACGCACCTCATTCACGCGGCTCTTCGGCAGGTGCTCGGCCCGGATGCTCACCAGTCCGGCTCCTACAACAAGGCTGGCTATATGCGCCTTGACTTCAACTGGAATCAGGCCCTCTCTCCTGAGACGCGCTCCGAGATCGAAGAGATCGCCAACTCCGCTATTCGCCGCAATCTCGAGGTTGAAACCCGGGTCATGACGCTGGACGAGGCTAAAGACCTCGGCGCTATGGCTCTGTTTGGCGAGAAGTATGGCGACACCGTGCGCGTCGTTGACATTGGCGGCCCGTGGTCTCGCGAACTGTGTGCCGGAACTCACGTTGCTTCCAGCTCTGAGATCGGGCTCATCAACCTGGTCAGTGAATCCTCTGTCGGGTCGACCAACCGCCGCATCGAGTCTCTCGTCGGCATCGACGCCTTCCGCGACCTCACCACGGAGCGGGCGATCGTTTCGCAGCTCACGACCAACCTCAAGACTCCGCGTGAGCAGTTGCCCGACCGGATCGCCGAATTGCTCGCCTCTCTCAAAGCAGCGGAGAAGCGCATCGCGGAGTTCGAGTCTGCGGCGCTTGCCCAGCGGATTCCGCAGCTCGTGGAGTCGGCTCGCACGGCAAACGGCGTAACGATCGTGCGTGAAGAGGTGGGCAGCCTTCGGTCTGCGGATGACCTTCGCAGCCTGGTGACGAGCGTTCGGGGCCGCCTGGGTTCGGCGCCTGCGGTCGTTGCCCTCGCCGCAGAGGTCAACGGAAAGCCCTCGGTGATCGTGGCAGTTAACGAGGCTGCTCGTGAGCGGGGCGTCAAGGCCGGACCTTTGGCCAAGACCGCCGCAGGAGTCCTCGGTGGCGGTGGCGGTGGCAAGGACGACATCGCACAGGGAGGCGGAACGGATGTTCTCGCCCTCTCGGCTGCGCTCGACGCCGTCGTGGCAGGACTCCGACTCTGACGATGAGGAGCGGGGTAAGGCTCGGCAT